>NZ_JAMYLZ010000007.1:0-226542 GCF_040318315.1 Mesorhizobium sp. M1227 | reverse complement strand
CCCTACTGCCCTACTGCCCTACTGCCCTACTGCCCTACTGCCCTACTGCCCTACTGCCCTACTGCCCTACTGCCCTACTGCCCTACGCTTGCGCGATACACGGCAATGCCGGCGGCGAGGTCCTCGAGGGCTGCGCCGACCGACTTGAACAGCGTGATCTCACCGGCGCTCTGCCGGCCCTTCTTGTCTCCACGCGTCAGTTCATTGAGGTCGGCGACGATGGCTTCCGGCTTCAACACGCCGGAGGCCAGCGGCTGGACGATGTCACCGGCTTCCTTGGTGGCGCCGGCGCGGGTGTCGACATAGACGCGGGCCCGCGCAACCGTGTCGTCGTCGCTTTCGCGCATCGCCGGAGTGAAGCCGCCGACGAGGTCGACATGCGTTCCGGGTCGCAACAAGGCGCCCTTGACCAGCGGTTCGGTGGTGATGGTCGCCGAGGAAATGATGTCGGCCTGGCCGAGTTCGGCGTCGAGATCGCCTGCGGCTTCGGCCGCAAAACCTTCCGCACGCAATCTTGCAGCGACCTTTTCGGCATTGGCCGGCGTGCGGTTCCAGATGCGGATGTTCTTGATCGGCCGCACAGCCGAATGCGCCTTTGCAAGGAATGGCGACAGCGCGCCGGCGCCGACCACCAGCAGCCGCGATGCGTCCTCGCGGGCCAGATAGGAGGCGGCCAGCGCCGAGGCACAGGCAGTGCGCCACTGTGTCAGCCGCTGGCCATCGATCATGGCCTGCGGCTCGCCAGTGGCGCCGTCGAGCAAGAGGTAAAGGCCCATCACCGCGGGTTTTCCGACAGCGTTGTTGTCGGGCGACACGGTGACGATCTTGATGCCGATGTGACCGCCGGCGGAGGTGCCAGCCGTGTGGAAGTCGGTCCAGGCCGGCATCAAAAGCAGCGTTGAAGCGGCGCCGTCGGGCCGCTCTATCGTATGATGATGCCTGACCGGCTGTATGGCGCCATCGCGAAACGCGGCGCGCAGCGTCTCGATCAGTCCGGGAAAGGTCAGCGCGCTGTCGACCTCGGCGGCCGAAATGGTCAGCATGAAAGGCTCCGCGAAAGATGTGTCAGCGACGCTTCAGTTTGTCGGCTTCGGCAAAGCCGGGCCCCGAGGCGCGGCAGGCGCGCGGCTTACCGCCTGGCGCAGATTCTCGGCCTCGGCACCGCGCTGGCGCGCCAGCTTGCGATAGCGCCCTTGCTTGATCCAGGTCGCCAGGCTGCCGACGATCATGCCGATGGCAAGGGCAAGGAACAGGAATATGAACAGCGGCAAGGTCAGCGTCAGCGCCGGGTTGCCCGGATTGAACGGGTCGAGCGTGAAGGCGACCGGTTCGCGGTTGGCAACGGCCAGCGCGATCAGGATGATGGCCAGCGGCACGAAGACCACGATGAGGATTAAGCGATTGAACATGTTTTTCCGTAGGGACTGCTATCGGAGCGGGACGGCGGGCGCGGCGCCTACTTGCCTCCGTTCAGCCTTTCACGCAATTCCTTGCCGGTCTTGAAGAACGGTACCCATTTCTCCTCGACCTCTACGGATTCGCCGGTGCGCGGGTTGCGGCCGGTGCGGGCAGGGCGATTTTTCACCGAAAACGCGCCGAAGCCGCGCAACTCGACCCGGTTGCCCTCGGCAAGCGCGTCGGTGATTTCATCGAAGATGGCGCTGACAATGTTTTCGACGTCGCGCAGGAAAAGATGCGGATTACGCGTGGCGATGATCTGCACAAGTTCGGATTTGATCATGAAAAGGCTCCCCGTAAAAGCAGTGCCGCCGAAATTATCAGAATGATTTTATTTGGTTTTTCACTCGTCCCAAGCGGTTCCTCAAGGGTGCCAGACGGAAACGAGACCGTCAAGAAACAAGCGGTCCGCTCCAATTTCGTGAAGGACGTCGCCGTCATGGCCGGCCAGGCCAAGCGCAGCACCGACGGTCTGCGCCATCGCTTTGGAGAACAGGAAACCGCCGCGTTTTTCCGTGTCCTTCCATTCCACCACCTTGAGCTTGGCATCGACACCCTTGCCTGCAAGCCAGTCGATTGCTTCGGCCTCGCCGCCGACCGCGTCGATCAATCTGTTGGTGACCGCCTGCCGGCCGGTGAAGATCGACCCGTCTGCGAGCGCCAGCACCTCCGGCTTGGTCATGTTGCGGCGCTCGGCGACGATGCCGACGAACCAGTCGTAGCTGTCGAGGATGAGCTTGCGGACCATGGCGCGCTCATCGTCATTGGTCGGCTTGAAGGGAGAAGGCGAGGCCTTCAAGGGCGAGGATTTCACCTCCTCCAGCTTGACGCCGAGCTTGTCCATGAGGCCGCTGACGTCCGGGTACTGAATCAGCACGCCGATCGAGCCGACGATCGAGGATTTGCGTGCGACAATATGGTCGGCCGCGGTGGCGATCATATAGCCCGCCGAAGCCGCGAGCGTGCCGACCTCGGCCACCACCGGCTTTTCGGCGGCAAGCTTGCGCACTGCCTCATAGATCGATTCGCCACCGACGGTGGTACCGCCGGGTGAATCGATCGACAGGATCACAGCCTTGACGCGCGGCGACTGACGGATTGCCTCCAGCCGCTTGATCAGTTCTTCGTCTTCGGTGATGGTACCTTCGATCTTGACCTTGGCGATGTGGTCGACAGCCGCGCCGGTGAAGTCGTCACCATAGATCCATGCCGAGAAGGCGATCAGTCCGGCTGCTGCGACGATAATCGCCGCAACACGCCAGAATGTCAGCTTGCGGCGCAAGCGGCGGCGGTCGATCAGGTCGTCGGCTCTCAATACCATGGTCAGCCTCGTAGTCGGTGGGAGCAGATGCTTTTAAAGCAACCATTCGCGCCCGGCTACCGTTTCCTGACGGCCTTGCGCCAAAGGCCGTTAGGCATTCGCGGCAAGCCTCAACCTGTCACGTTCCACAGGCTCTAACACTGTGCGCCCATATCTGGTATGAGGTACAGGCTGCGCTGGGGCCATTTTCATTGTACAGGGGCGGCTGTCACATTTTTGCGGTTTTCCTCGGCTTGTGCTTGCTTGAGGGCGCCGGCACCCCACCTATAGGGCGGCCTGGCGGGCAGGGGTTTAGAAGAAGCAGTCATGTTAGCGGGACCAATCGAACCGACCAACACCGAGACGGAGTTGGCTCCCAAGGCCGCAGGCCGGGCGCGGGTCGACGCGTTTGACGTTGCGCAGCGTCATTCGCGCCGGGTCCGTGTCCTCAAGCTGGCCGTGCCGCTGGTCGCTGCCGTGATTGCGGTCGCGTTTCCCGTCTATTCCTATCTCATGGCTCCCGCCGCAATCGAGGTGCAGGCCGACGGCGGCGCCTTTGCCGATGGCAAGCTGGTGATGGCGAACCCCAAGCTCAACGGCTTCACCAAACAGAACCTGCCCTATTCGATGACAGCCCTGCGCGCCATACAGGATGTCAGCAAACAAGGCATCATCGATCTGGAGGGCATCAAGGCCAAGCTGCCGATTGCGGCCGACAACACGGCCGCCATCGATGCCACGCACGGCACCTATGATCGCGACGGCAACACGCTCAGCCTGACCAGCGATGTGACCGTGTCGACCACGGATGGTGTGGTGGCAAAATTCAAATCAGTCTATCTCGACATGGGCGAAGGCACTATGAAGACAAGCGAGCCCGTCGATGTCAGCCGCGGCGGGTCGCGGATCAGGGCGGATTCGATGTCGGTCCAGGACAATGGCAAGGTCCTGGTTTTCGAGAACAAGGTGCGCGTCGACATCGATCCCGCCAGTTTGAAGGCGGCAGAGGCAAAGAGCGGAGAGACCAATGCGGTTCAGTAGTTCGGCACGGCGCCTCGCCGCGATTTCGGCGTTGACGCTCGGGTTGCCCTTGGGGCTGACCTTCGGGACGGCGCCGTCGCTGGCGCAATCCAGTGCCACCAGCCAAATGTCCGGCCTCAGGCTGTCGGGCGACAAGCCTATCCAGATCGAAAGCGACAAGCTCGAGGTGCGCCAGGCGGAAAGCGTCGCCGTCTTCACCGGCAACGTCAACGTCGTCCAGGGTCCAACCGTGCTCAAGGCCGGCAAAATGACGGTCTATTACGTCAGGGATGCAGGCGCCGCTAAAGGCGCCCAGCCCGCGGGTGCCGCGGCAATGACCGGATCCGCCAACATCGACCATCTCGAGGTCGACGATAAGGTCTACATCAAATCGGACAATCAGGTTGCCACCGGCGACCGCGGCACCTTCGACATGAAGACCGAAGTGCTGGTGCTTTCGGGCAGCAAGGTCGTGCTCTCGCAAGGCGATAACGTGCTTGTCGGCTGCAAGCTTACCGTGCAGATGAAGAGCGGCCTTGCCCAGGTCGACGCTTGCGGCGGCCGCGTCATGATGTCGATCACGCCGCCGGCGAAGTCTGGAGCAGCGAAACCCTGATGACCGGCATATCGTCGCTGCTGGCGCGTCTTCCAGGGCGCGCCGCCAGCAAACTTGCGGCACCGGCCAGGGTCACCGTCGAAGCGGCAAAGTTCAAGGGAACCTTGATCGCCAAGGGGCTGACCAAAAGCTACAAGGGCCGCAAAGTCGTCAGCGGCGTGACGCTGGGCGTGCGCGCCGGCGAGGCGGTTGGGCTGCTCGGCCCCAACGGCGCCGGCAAGACGACCTGTTTCTACATGGTAACCGGCCTGGTGCCGGTCGATGAAGGCACGATCGAAATCGACGGTTTCGACGTCACGTCGATGCCGATGTATCGCCGCGCCCGTCTCGGCATCGGCTATCTGCCGCAGGAAGCGTCGATTTTTCGCGGCCTGAATGTCGAGCAAAACATCCGGGCCGTGCTCGAGGTCGTCGAAAAGAGCCGCAAGGAGCGTGAGCGCCTGCTCGACGAATTGCTCGAGGAATTTCACATCAGCCATCTGCGCAAGGCTCCGTCGCTGTCGCTCTCCGGCGGTGAGCGGCGACGCCTCGAAATTGCCCGCGCCTTGGCAACCCGCCCCGCCTATATGCTGCTCGACGAACCTTTCGCCGGCATCGATCCGATCGCCGTCGCCGACATCCAGCAACTCGTGCGCCACTTGACGGCACGTGGCATCGGCGTTCTGATCACCGACCACAATGTCCGCGAGACACTTGGCCTGATCGACCGCGCCTACATCATCCATGCCGGCCAGGTGCTGACCCATGGTCGAGCCGACGAAGTGGTCGCAAATGCCGACGTGCGGCGGCTTTATCTCGGCGAGGGATTTACACTCTAAATGCGAAATTCCGGTTCGAACGGGATTTCCGGCGTAGTCCAACAGCTTTTTCTTCAATTTTCTGCCTGAAAACGCGTCGGCAGGCGAGTTTTACCGCTCCTCGCCTTGACAAGCAAAAGCCGGGCCAGTTTCTATGCTGGCCTGGAAAATTCCTTCCAGCAGTGCGGGTGCGTAGACGGGGCGTTTGAAACCGAACCATGGCGTTGGCGGCAAAACTACAGCTACGACAGTCGCAGTCGCTGGTGATGACGCCGCAGCTGATGCAGTCGATCCGCCTGCTGCAGTTCACCCATCTCGAGTTGGAACGCTTCATCGACGACGAGATCGAACGCAATCCCTTGCTGGAACGCGCCGAACCGCAGGAGGACGCCGCCAGCGACCAGGCGCAGAAGGGCGACGCCGCATCGGAACCGGCTGCCGACGGCGACTGGTTCGAGGCGGAAACGGCATGGAGCGCCGAGGCGATCTCGGAAAAGCTCGATACGTCGCTGGAAAACCTGTTTCCTGACGATCCTGGTACGAGCGAGCGGCTCGGGCCCGACCTGACGGCACAATGGAAATCGGCGTCCGGCAATGGTTCCACCTCTTCCTCCGACGGCTTCGACGTCGCGGATATGGCGGCGGCGGCCATCACGCTGCGCGACCATGTCGGCGAGCAGGTGGCGCTCGCCTTTGCCGATCCGGCGGCGCGCCTGATCGCCGGCGAGCTTGCCGACGGCCTCGACGAGGCCGGCTACATGCGTGCCGATATGGCCGAGATCGCCGCCCGCCTCGGCGCGGACGCCACGGCGATGGCAACGGTCCTGGCGGTCTGCCAGACATTCGAGCCCGCCGGCATATTCGCCCGCGACCTCGCCGAATGCCTGTTGCTGCAGCTGGCCGTGCGCGACCGGCTCGATCCGGCGATGAAGGCGCTGATCGCCAATCTCGAACTCCTGGCACGGCGCGATTTCCAGACGCTGAAGCGGATTTGCGGCGTCGACGAAGAGGATCTGCTCGACATGCTGGCCGAGATCCGGGCGCTCGACCCACGGCCGGGAATGGCGTTTTCGCGCGGTGCCAGCGATGCGATCGTGGCCGACATCGAGGTGCGTGCAGCCAATGACGGCAGCTGGACGGTCGAGCTCAATGCCGAGACGCTGCCGCGCGTGCTGGTCGATCACATCTATTTCGCCCAGGTCACGCCACATGCGAAAAACCAGGCGGAAAAGGATTTCCTTGCCGAATGCCTGCAGAACGCCAACTGGCTCACGCGCAGCCTCGACCAGCGGGCGAAGACCATTCTCAAGGTGGCCTCTGAGATCGTGCGCCAGCAGGACGCTTTTCTCGTCCACGGCGTGCGGCACCTGAAGCCGCTCAACCTGCGCACGGTGGCGGACGCCATCGGCATGCACGAATCAACGGTCAGCCGGGTCACGGCAAACAAATACATGCTGACGCCGCGCGGCGTGTTCGAGCTGCGCTATTTCTTCACCGCCTCGATCGCTTCGTCAGGTGGCGGCGATGCGCATTCGTCGGAAGCGGTGCGCGACCGCATAAAGCAGCTGATCGACGAGGAGAAAGCCATCGATGTGCTTTCCGACGATGCCATCGTGGACATGCTGCGGGAAAGCGGCGTCGACATCGCCAGGCGCACGGTGGCCAAATACCGGGAAGGCATGAACATACCCTCTTCGGTGCAGCGGCGGCGTGAAAAACGCGCTTTGGCCAGCGCCGGCCGTTGATCTCCGGCGGAATTTCCACAGCTTTCGCCCTTCATTGACAAGCGGCGACGAAGTGGCTAGAAGCCCGCCCGCATGGGACGGGCTGGCGAGTGGATTTGAGTTCGCCGATGCCCGCACGAGAGATGGTCCGTCACGATGTAGGCCACGGGACGGCCAAGAAGGCGGCTTGTGATCAACCGGAAAGTTCGGATCTAAAATCGGCGCAAGTGACGCCGCAAAAGCTTGTGCGCGCGGACCACGAGTATAAACTCGGGACAGTTTGAAGCCTGAGCAAGGAAGGTCAGTTTTCAGATGACACTGCGCATATCGGGAAAACACATGGATATCGGCGATGCGTTCCGTACGCGCATCAACGACCGTGTCGGGGAAGTGATCGGGAAATATTTCGATCGGGGCTTTTCAGGGCAAATCGTAGTCGTCAAATCGGGGTCGCGCTACACGGCCGATTGCATGATCCGGCTGGACTCCGGTGCTTCGCTGCAGGCGACCGGCGATGCCCAGGATCCAACGCTTGCCTTCGATACCGCGGCGGACCGTCTGGAAACACGCCTCAGGCGCTACAAGCGCCGGCTGAAGTCGCACAATTCAGGCAATAGCAACGGCGAGCTCACCGACGTCGCCTATACGGTGATGGCGCCGCTTGCCGACGACGAGGAGGACATACCGGAGAATTTCGCGCCGGCCATCGTCGCCGAATCGACCATGACGCTGCGGACCATGTCGGTGGCGTCAGCGGTGATCGAACTCGACACCAAGGACAGCCCGGTCCTGGTCTTCCGCAATGCCGGAAACGACCATCTCAACATCGTCTATCGCCGGCCGGACGGGAATATTGGCTGGATCGACCCGTCCACGGCCAAGGTCGCGCAGGGGTAAAAACCAGCCGCACGCGAGCGTGGGGACTGGCGACGGCAGGCGAACAAGGGATTTCAAGCATGGATCTGAGCGATCTCGTCAGCGTTCCGGCAATCATGCCGGCGTTGAAGGCGAACTCCAAAAAGCAGCTGCTGCAATTGCTGTCCGAAAGGGCGGCGGCGATTTCCGGCATTCCGGAGCGAGAGGTGTTCGACACCATCCTGCAGCGCGAGCGGCTCGGCTCCACCGGCGTCGGCAACGGCATCGCCATTCCGCACGGCAAGCTGGCCGGGGTGAAGCGGATCGCCGGCGTTTTTGCCCGGCTGGAGACACCGGTGGACTTCGAGGCCCTCGATGATCAGCCGGTCGACCTGGTGTTTCTGCTTTTGGCTCCCGAAGGCGCCGGCGCCGACCACCTCAAGGCGCTGTCGCGCATTGCGCGGGTGCTGCGCGACGCCGACACGGTTGCCAAGATCAGGGGCACGCGCGACGCCGTAGCCATCCACGCGCTGCTGTCGGACACACAGGCCTCGCACGCCGCCTGAGGTTTTGATTAAATCCGTTGAAGGGCCGCCGTGAGCGGCCCTGTCCGTTTCCAACCAGATCGCTGCGCCGTATTTGTCAGTGGATAACGACGTTAGTGGATAGCGACCGGGGTCAGATCGTTTTCCAGCGCGCCAGCCAGTGCCCGGTCGCGAGCGTCCGAAAGCAGGATCGGCTGGCCATTGGCGGCAAACAGGGCCCACAGTTCCAGCCCGGGCGCGATTTCGCCGAGGCCCGGGAAACGGCCGCGCAGATCGTCGCTCGACACTTTCCTGAGATAGGCGACAGAACCTTCGCCGAGATGGGCGAATTCGCCGCTGGTCATGATGATATTTTCGTTAGTTCTGGTCATTTCAAGCCTCCTTGCCGCGAGATGCCGCTCAAGGCCATCCCGCATGAGAGCTATCGGCAAAAATCAGTCTTTCACCGATATGTTTATTTTTCGTACCAGCCGTTCGGATTCCGGCCGATCGAGATCGATCGACAGAAGGCCGTTCTTCAATTCCGCCGCAATCACCCGCATGCCGTCGGCCAGCACGAAACAGCGCTGAAACTGGCGCGCGGCGATGCCGCGGTGGAGGAATTCGCGCTCGGTGTCGTCGTTCTGACGGCCGCGCACGACTAACTGGTTCTCCTCCGTTGTGACATCGAGATCGCTTTCCGCGAAACCGGCGACGGCGAGCGTGATACGCAGCCTTTCGGTTTTGCCGTCGGCACCGCTGAGGCGCTCGATGTTGTAGGGAGGATAGCTGTCACCGGACTTTGCCAACCGCTCCAGCGTCTTTTCCATGGAATCGAAACCGAGGAGAAGCGGGCTGGAAAAAGGCGTCATTCGGCTCATGTTACAGTGTCCTCTCAAGAGCGACATAAAGTGGAAAAACCCGGATGGCATTTTTCCCGATGGTCTTGATATGGTCCGCCGCCCGGCAGACTTCAAGCCGTCACACGTCCCGCCCAAAAAGACTTGCCAAAACAAGGAATTGAAATGCCCCAATCCCGCAGGATCATCATCGACACTGACCCCGGCCAGGACGATGCCGTCGCCATATTGCTGGCGCTGGGCAGCGCCGAGCTGGAGATCGTCGGCATCACCGCGGTGGCCGGCAACGTGCCGCTGAAACTTACCGAAAAAAACGCCCGCAAGATCTGCGAGCTGGCCGGCCGGCCGGACGTCAAGGTCTATGCAGGCGCCATCCGGCCGCTGGCGCGCGAACTCGTCACCGCCGAGGAAGTGCATGGCAAGACCGGCCTCAACGGGCCGCAACTGCCCGAACCAAAGATGAAACTGCAGGACGAGTATGCGGTTGATTTCATCGTTGAGACGCTGATGAACGAGGAGAGCGGCACGATCACGCTGTGCGCGCTCGGGCCGCTCACCAACGTTGCGCTGGCGCTGATCCGCGAGCCGAAAATCGCGCCGCGCATCAAGGAAATCGTGCTGATGGGCGGCGGCTTCTTCGAGGGCGGCAACGTCACGCCGACCGCCGAGTTCAACATCTATGTCGATCCGCATGCTGCCGATGTCGTGTTCAAATCCGGCATTCCGATCGTGATGATGCCGCTCGACGTCACCCACAAGGCGCTGACCACCGCCAAGCGTACGAAGGCCTTCCGCAAGCTCGGCACCAGGGTCGGCACGGCCACCGCGGACATGCTGGAATTCTTCGAACGTTTCGACGAGGAGAAATACGGTACCGACGGCGGCCCGCTGCACGATCCTTGCGTGATCGCGTATCTGCTGAAGCCGAAGCTGTTCAAGGGGCGCAACTGCAATGTCAGCGTGGAAACCGCCTCGGAGCTCACCATGGGCATGACGGTGATCGACTGGTGGGGGGTGACCAAGCGGCCGAAGAACGCCATGGTGATGCGCGACATCGACCATGATGCGTTTTTCGCGCTGTTGCTGGAACGGCTGGGGCGGCTTTAGGGCTGCTCAGTAGTTGAGCAGGCGGTAGGTGGTGGTACCGTCCTGGCGTTGTTGTTCTTCGATCGAGACTTCCGATCCAATCATGTGGGGTGTTTCCACCTCACCATCGACAAATATCCGAGCGTTGCCCTCATAGAGGCGGACTTCATATCTATAATAAAGTCCATGTCCGACGGAACCCCTCGGATTTAGAGGCATCGTCGCAACATCTTCGACGGTGCCTCCTACGAGTTGTGTGCCAGTGATCGGACTGTTCTGCCTGGTTACAATCGGCACAGCGATCGCGAGAGCGAGCGCACACAAGATTGTGATGCCAACAACTCTGTCGCGAAACTCTTCCCGAAGCAAAGAATGCGGGTTCTAAGAGAAAGATTTGCCGGCCCCATACCTTAGAGTTGAGTAGCATAGGGGCTTTGTTCAAGAGCGATTCCCCGAAAAAGCCATGTCACTCGCGTCACCTTTGAAAACAGCTTATCGATCGATCGTCGTTCAATTTGCAAACCGGTAAAAGACGAAGCCATTGTCGCGCGTGACGCGCTCGAGGCCTACGCGCGAGCCGATCAGATGCGGGAGGTCGTCGTAAACGAGGACCGTCGAACCGTTCTCAAGGACCAGCAGATATTGGATATTGCGCCCTTTACCCTGTCCACTTTTGATCGTCGCATCGACCGGGTCGACCGATCGGATCGGACTTGCGTCATTCGCCCATTTGTTCAGAGCCGACGGAACCATCGCCGCGAACAAAGCGATGAACAGGATCACGCCAAACGCGTTCCTTTTCAAATCCGCGTAACTCCACGGCATAGACATGAATCCCCAACTGTTGATCCATGTGGTGGCCTGAAGGCCGACTTTCAATCGGCTTTCCTATTCCAGGATGTTGCTGTTGGCGTCGCCGGGCTCGCGGCCGTTACTTCGCCTTGGAAAAGGCCAGCCACAGGCCGCCGCCGACCAGGAAGCTGCCGCTGATCCTCGACAAGAGCTTGAGGCGGCCGGCCGACAGCAGGCGTCCGGCGCGGCCGGCGGCCAGCGCGTAGGTCGAATCCGAGACTGCGGCGAAGATCATCGCGGTGAGACCCATGACGCCGATCTGTAGTGCGTAATTGCCTTCGGGAGCGATGAACTGCGGAAAGAAGGCGCCGAAGAACACTAGCGTCTTTGGATTGCTGATCGCCACCAGCAGGCCCTGCAGGAAGAAGCCGCCACGTGGCCTTTTTGCCGTTCCGTCGGCGTTCAGCTTGCCTTTCGAGCGGAACATCTGCACGCCCATCCAGATCAGGTAGGCGGCGCCGATCAGCCGGACCCACTCGAACCAGTGGCCCATGCCCGCGATCAGCGAAGTCAATCCGATGCCGACGATGGCGATCATGATGGCTAGCCCGGCCTGGGTGCCGGCGACATTGGCGAGCCCTGCGCGCGAGCCGTGGCGGATGCTGTTGGCAATGATCAGCGTCACCGTCGGCCCCGGCACCAGGATGATGACGATGCAGGCGACGACATAGGTGGCGTAGAGTTCCAACGACATTTTTTCCCTCCACAGATGCCGCTCGTGCGGCGCGCTGTCGCGATCAATGCATGGCGATGAGTTGCGTGCAAGCCGGCGAGGCGCCGACAATGCGGAGTTGATTTCAGCAGGCGCCGGCCTGCCATGGCAGCGTTGTCTCATAGGCGGCAGCCGCCCTCAGCACGGAGAGGTCACCGCGCGGCCGCCCGATCAATTGCATGCCCATTGGCCTGCCCCTGGCGTCGAAGCCCGCCGGCACATTGATCGCCGGGCAGCCGCCCAGCGTGGCGAACGCTGAAACCTGCATCCAGCGATGATAGCTGTCCATGGCACGCCCGGCCACTTGCCTTGGCCAGTGGGTGACGACATCGAAGGGAAAGACCTGTGCGGCTGGCAGCGCAATCAGGTCGAAACGCTCGAAGAGCGATAGCAGCATTCGGTGCCAGGACGAGCGCCTCACCGTGGCGGCGTGGATCTGCGGCGCGGTGAGGCGCAGTGCATGTTCCACCTCCCACACGGCCTCCGGCTTCAGCAGGCTGCGTTTCGTGGGATCGTCGTAATGCGCCTTGAGCGCACAACCGCTGCTCGCCTGGCGAAGCGTTACAAAGGCTTGCCACAGCGCTTCGAAGTCGAATTTCGGCATCAGCGGCTCGGCCTCGAAGGATACATCCGCGAACCGGCCGAGTGCTGCCTCGCAAAGCTGTAGAATGCCTGCTTCAACCGGCAGATGGCCTTCGAGATCGCCGAGCCAGGCGATGCGCCCGCCGGCCGCCGGTGCGTCCAGCCCTTCGAGGAACGAGCCTGGCTTATCATGCGACAGCGGCGCGCGAGGATGATAGCCGGCCTGAACGTCGAGCAGCAACGCCATGTCACGCACGTTACGCCCCATCGGCCCTTCGACGCCCATTTGCGCAAGAAACACATCAAGGTCTGGGCCGGCCGGCACCAATCCCTGCGATGGACGGAAGCCATAGACATTGTTGTAGGCAGCGGGATTGCGCAGGGAACCGCCAAAATCGCTGCCATCGGCAACGGGAACCATGTCGAGCGCCAGCGCGACCGCCGCACCGCCGCTCGAGCCGCCGGCGGTCAGCGCCGGGTCAAATGCGTTGAGCGTCTGTCCGAACACGGTGTTGTAGGTGTTGGAGCCGAGCCCGAATTCGGGAACATTGGTCTTGCCGATGATGATCGCGCCGGCCTTGCGGACGCGCTCGACGAAGAAGTCGTCTTCCTCAGGCACAAAATCGGCGAAGATCGGCGAGCCGAAGGCGGTTCTCAGGCCTTTTGTCAGCGCAAGATCCTTGATCGCGATCGGCAGGCCGAACAGCGATCCGGTATCTCCACCTCGCGCCAGATGAGCGTCAGCGCTGTCGGCCTCGCGCAGGATGTCGGCACGCTCACGCAATGAAACGATAGCGTTGACCAGCGGGTTCACCGCCTCGATCCTGTCGAGGAATGCCGCGACCACTTCGCGCGCCGAAAGCTGCCGGCGCCTGATCTTCCCGGCAAGCGCCACGGCAGACAGGCGGCAGATGTCGCCGGCGGGCGGCACCGCGTGCTTCGTCGTCGGGCGCATGGCTGTCATCCCGCTTTAGCCTGCAGATTTCTGCAGGGCGGCATCGACGTCCCTGGCCAGCGGGATGGCCGGCTGTGCACCGGCTTTCAGGCAGGCCAGCGAACCGGCTGCGGCAGCGCGGGCTAGCGCCTGGTCGAGCGGCAGGCCGGCTGCCAGCCCGGCTGCAAAATAGCCGCAGAACGTGTCGCCGGCACCGACCGTGTCGAGCGGGGTGATCTTCAGCGCCGGAACCATCAGGAGATCGTCCGGCGTTGCCGCCAGAACGCCGTCCGAGCCAAGCGTGACGACGATGGTGCGGCCGGTTCTCGCGGCATAGTCGCGCATCCGTGCCGGGCGGTCGCGGCCATTCAACGACAGCGCCTCGCCATAGAGGTCGAACTCGGTTTCGTTGGCGACGAGATAGTCGGCCTTGCCGAGGAAGCCGGCCGCGTCGCCATGGAAAGGTGCGGTGTTGAGCACGGTGATCGCGGCGGCCGTGCTTGCCGCGTCGAGTGCTGCCTCGACGGTCTGCAGCGGGATCTCCAGTTGCAGCAGCACGACGTCGCCGTTTTTTACGAAAGCCTTGGAAAGGTCACCCGGCACGACCGAATCATTGGCGCCCGGCACAACGGCGATCACGTTCTCGCCGTCGGCGCCGACCATGATCAACGCGGTACCGGTCGAGGCAAAGGTCTCGCCGACGCCGGACAGGTCGATCTTGCCGTCGCGCAGCAGCGCCAGAGCGTCGCTGGCGAAGCTGTCCTTGCCGACCGCGCCGACCATGCGCACCTTGGCGCCGGCGCGGGCGGCGGCCAGCGCCTGGTTGGCGCCCTTGCCGCCGGGGGCAGTAGCGAAACCGGAGCCGCGCACGGTCTCGCCGGGACCGGGCAAGCGGTCGACACTGGCGATGAGATCGAGATTGATGGAGCCGATGACGACGATCAAGAAGTGCCTCCCGCTAGCGCATACCACTCTAATTGCGCGGGAAGCTACTCCGTAAGATCGCTGCTTGTCACCCTAGCGGTCCTTGCATCGCTCCTATCGTTCCATTCGTTGGCTATTCAAGAAGAGACCTGTCCCGCCTCCCAGCCGAGGATAGCGCGTTTGCGGGTCAGACCCCAATGGTAGCCGGTGAGTGCGCCGGACTTGCCGAGAGCCCGGTGGCACGGCACGACGAAGGACATCGGATTGGCACCGACCGCGGCACCGACAGCCCGGCTGGCACTCGGTGCGCCGATGCGCGCGGCGATCGAGGAATAGGTGCGGGCCTGGCCCATCGGAATGCGCAGCAAGGCCTCCCAGACACGGACCTGGAAGTCTGTGCCGATCATGACAACGCGCAGCGGCTGGTCGGCGCGCCACAGCGACGGATCGAAGATGCGCGCGGCATAGGGCGCCGTCGCCGCCATGTCCTCGACATAGGTCGCATTAGGCCAGCGGCTGGACATGTCGGCAAAGGCCGCACGCTCGCCGCCGGGGTCGTTGAAGGCGAGGCCGGCAAGGCCGCGGTCCGTCACCATGATCAGCGCGATGCCGAAAGGCGAGATATGATAGCCGTAGCGGATGGTGAGCCCTGCGCCGCGGGTCTTGTAATCGCCCGGCGACATCGCTTCGTGGGTGACGAACAGATCGTGCAGCCGGCCTGGGCCGGACATGCCGAGTTCGAACGAGGTTTCAAGCAGCGGCATGCCGGCATCGAGCAGCTTGCGCGCATGATCGAGGGTGACGGCCTGCAGAAAAGCCTTGGGCGACAGGCCGGCCCAGCGGGTGAACAGCTTCTGCAGCCCGGTCGGCGTCTCGCCGACCTCCTCGGCCAGCACTTCCAACGAAGGCTGGTCGCGATAGTCGAGGCTGATCTTTTCGATGGCACGACGGACGATTTCGTAGTCTCCACCTTCAGGCGTGATGTCTTTCTGAAGGATTGCTGTCGTTTTGAGAGGCATTTGGGCGTTCATGGCAGTATCTCCTTGAGTGCGAATATCGTCCTTCGCGGCGCCGATCACCACCCGAAACTTGCTTTCCC
This sequence comes from Mesorhizobium sp. M1227, assembly GCF_040318315.1. Classification (NCBI taxonomy): domain Bacteria; kingdom Pseudomonadati; phylum Pseudomonadota; class Alphaproteobacteria; order Hyphomicrobiales; family Phyllobacteriaceae; genus Mesorhizobium; species Mesorhizobium sp. M1227. The sequence goes on along the minus strand of NZ_JAMYLZ010000007.1, from coordinate 211,199 downwards.
GCGGCATGTACCCAGATAGAGCTGGGCTTTGAATGGGGAGGACGGTCGTGGCTGGTGAAAAAGTAAACCTGACCGGGGCAAAGGAGACTTTGCTTTTGACACTTTACGGCAAGGCGCTGGAGAGCCGGCTGCCCAATTCGCTGCTCAGGGACTACTTTGCCGACGAGGCGGTGCGCAACATCGACTATGATTTCTCACGGCTCAAGGTCGACAACAATCTCGGCGTCGGTCTAGCAATCAGGGCAAAGACGCTGGACGTCTGCGTTCAGGACTTTCTCGCCCGAAATCCTGACGCCATCGTACTGCATCTCGGGTGTGGGCTCGATACGCGCGTATTCCGTATCGATCCGCCAGCCGGCGTGGACTGGTTCGACGTCGACTATCCCGAAGTCATCGACCTCAGGCGCAAGCTCTATCCCGTGCGGGATCACTACCACCTGATCGCTTCATCGGTCACCGAACCGGGATGGCTGAACGAAGTACCTCGGGATCGCCCGGCCATAGTCGTGGCGGAAGGCCTGACTCCCTACCTGGGCGCCGAAGAGGGGCAGCAACTGTTTTCTCGTTTGGTGGGACATCTTTCGAGCGGCGAACTGGTTTTCGATGCCTATAGTCGCCTGGGCCTGAAGATCATTCGCCTCAATTCCTCCTTCCGCGCCACCGGTGCCGAGGTCCATTGGAGCATCGAGAACCCGCATGAGTTGGAGCGAGCCGTTCCGAAGCTGCGGTTCGTCGAGGACATCCCTGCCTATAAGCCGGAACATGCCGCTCGCATGCGCTGGTTCGCGAAACTGTTTGTTCGCCTTTGGAAATACATTCCAGCATTGCGCAAGATCGGCAGGCTGTTGCGCTATCGGTTCTGAAACGCTGGCTCAGCGCGCCTTGGCGGCTGCCAGGGCGCGCGAAAATGCGGTGGCAAAACTCTCGCGGTCGGCGGGGTTGAGAAAGCCGCCGATCGAGACGGTTTTTCCTTGCGCCTCGACCGCCATTCTGGTGATGCCGATCTCGGCGTGGCGGGCGATCGAAAAGCGCGCCCAGAACGGATTGAAGCGGTGTGCTTCCGATTTGCCTGACGGGGCAGTCTTGCGGATGTCGAGGCTGGTGCGCGACACCGATACCTCTTCGCGAGCCCGGGCGGCACGATAATTGGCGCGGAAGGCGATGTAGACGGCGATCACGTCGAGGCCGAAGAAGCCGAACACCGGCCAGGCGCCGCGCGACAGAAAAAAAGCTCCGGTCACCAGCCAGCCGAACAGCAGGGCGCCCATCAGTATGGCAAAGCCGGTCTTGCCCAGCGACCGGTGCGGTGTCAGCAGCGCCTGGAAAAATGGCTCGTCGGCCTGAAATGAGGCGTTTGTGTCGCTCATTGGGGAATATTATAGGAAGGCAATGACAAGCCCCAAGCCCAAAAACTCTTCTGCGCTAAAAAAAGACCTGTTGCCCGGCCGCCGCGACGGCTCGAACGCCAAGCGGCGTCCGCGGCCCGCAAGATCGCGGGCGCTTTACAGCGCGGCCGAGGTGCATGAGATTTTCCGGCGCTTTTCCGTTCAGCGGCCGGAACCGAGGGGCGAGCTCGAACATATCAACGCCTTCACGCTGTTGGTGGCGGTGGTGCTTTCGGCTCAGGCGACGGACGCCGGCGTCAACAAGGCGACGCGGGCGCTGTTCAAAATTGCCGACACGCCGCAAAAGATGCTGGCGCTGGGCGAGGCCAGGCTCGGCGACCATATCCGCACCATCGGGCTATGGCGCAACAAGGCCAAGAACGTCATCGCGCTCTCGGAGGCGCTGATCCGCGACCATGGCGGCGAGGTGCCTGAGGATCGCGATCAACTGGTCGAGCTGCCGGGTGTCGGCCGCAAGACCGCCAACGTCGTGCTCAATGTGGCATTCGGCCAGTATACGATGGCGGTCGACACGCACATCTTCCGCATCGGTAACAGGCTCGGCCTGGCGCCGGGCAAGACGCCGGAACAGGTCGAGCAAGGTTTCCTGAAGATCATTCCGGATGAATATATGCGGCACGCGCATCATTGGCTGATCCTGCACGGCCGCTATGTCTGCAAGGCGCGCAAGCCGGATTGCCCGGCCTGCGTCATCGCCGATATCTGCAAGGCCAAGGAAAAGACGACCAGCGTGCCTGCACCGCTGGTGGAGATCGCGCCGCTCGGGCCAGGAGAAGCGGCTACTGAGTCAGTGCCCGGCAAGCGACTGTGAAGTTCCTCGCATGTGGCGCCGTCCACGTTCAGGAACTCTCTTCGACAAACACCTCCTCGCGCTTCTTCTTGACCGCGGGGAGAAACACGATGACGAGCACGGCAAGCGCGATGAGGAGCAGGCTGGCGCTGATCGGCCGCGTCACGAAGGTGCTCGGATCGCCGCGCGCGAGGATCATGGCGCGGCGCAGGTTTTCCTCGAGCAGCGGGCCGAGCACGAAGCCGAGCAGCAGCGGCGCAGGTTCGCAGCGCAGCTTGGTCAGGAGGTAGCCAAGCAAGCCGAAGAAGGCGACGGCATAGAGGTCGTAGACGTTGGTGTTGACGCTGTAAACGCCGATCGAGCAGAACGCCATGATGATCGGGAAGAGCACGTAATACGGGATCGTAAGCAGTTTCACCCAAAGCCCGATCAGCGGCAGGTTCAAGATGATCAGCATCAGATTGCCGATCCACATCGAGGTGATGATACCCCAAAACAGCGCAGGCTGTTCGATGGCGACATTGGGGCCGGGCACGATGCCCTGGATGATCATAGCGCCGATCATCAGCGCCATTACCGGGTTGGCCGGAATGCCGAGCGTCAGCATCGGGATGAAGGAGGTTTGGGCGCCGGCATTGTTGGCCGATTCCGGTCCGGCGACGCCTTCGATGGCGCCCTTGCCGAATTCCCCGGGATTTTTCGAGACACGTTTTTCGACGGTGTAGGAGGCAAAGGCGGCAAGGATCGCGCCGCCTCCCGGCAGGATGCCGAGCGCCGAACCGATGATCGTTCCGCGCACGATGGGAGCCGCCATGCGCCGAAAATCTTCGCGGGTCGGCATAAGGCCGGAGATCTTTCGGATCAGCACGGAACGCTCATACTCGTTTTCGAGGTTGCGCAGTATCTCGGCGACGCCGAAGACACCGACCGCCACTGCGACGAAATTCAGCCCGTCGGCATATTCGCGGATGCCGAGCGTGAAACGGGGTGTACCGGTGTAGATATCGGTGCCGACAAGGCCGAGCAGCAGGCCGAGCACGACCATGGCCAGCGCCTTGACGATCGAGCCGTGGGCGAGCGCGACGGACGAGACCAGACCGACAATCATCAGCGAAAAATACTCGGCAGCACCGAATTTCAACGCTATCGCCGTCAGCGGCGGGGCAAAGATGGCGACGAGGAAGGTCGACACCGTGCCGGCAAAGAACGAGCCTATCGCCGCGGTCGCCAGTGCCGCCCCGGCGCGGCCTTTCCTGGCCATCTGGTAGCCGTCGATGGCGGTGACGGCCGACGAGGATTCGCCGGGCATGTTGATGAGAATAGCGGTAGTCGAGCCGCCATACTGCGCGCCGTAATAGATGCCGGCGAGCATGATCAGGGAGGAAACCGGATCGCCGATCTGGAAGGTGATCGGCAACAGCATGGCAATGGTTGCGGTGGCGCCGATACCGGGCAGGACACCAATCAGCGTGCCGAGAAGGACACCGATCAGGCAGAAACCGAGGTTTGCCAAAGATGTGGCCGTCGAAAAGCCGAGTGCGAGATTGTTGAGGAGTTCCATTTCATCTCCTCACAACGACAGTGGCAACCACGGGCCGAAACGCCGGAACGGCAGGCCGAGTGCGTAGCTGAAGATGGCGAACGCGAACAGCGTCAGGCCGGCCGACAGCACGAGCGCGGTCAGCGGCTTCATGCGGCCGCTGGCAAACGATGCGATCAGCGCCGCCAGGAAGATCGATGGGATGAAGCCGAGGCCGCGCACCGTCAGGCCGAAGAAGATCGGAGCAGGCAGGATGAACAGCATGCCGCGCCACGCAATGTAACCGATCGGCTCGCTCTCGAAGCGCACTGCCTCGACTAGGATGACGGCGCCGAGCAGAATGAGCACGATCGCCAGAACCAGGGGGAAATAGCCCGGCCCCATGCGAAGGCGGTGCCGATTTCGAGGCCCAGCGACTGCAGCGCGAAAAAGACGCCAATAAAGATCAACAGCGCGGCGCATATGCCGTTGGCTCTGTCGATTGCGAAAGGTTTCATGACGTCCTCCCGGCCCGCCTCACGGGCGTGCCGATGCCGGTGTAAAAACGGGGCGCCGGCGGCGCCCCGTTAAAAACCTTTAGTCGGCGTACTGGCCGGCCGCTTCGATGATCGGCTTCCAGCGCGCAATCTCACTTTCCAGCTTGGCCTTGAGCGCGGCCGGCGTGGCATCGGCCTCGGGCGACGGCTTGGTGCCGAGTTCGGCAAATCGGGCGACGACGTTCTGGTCCTTCAGCGCCACCTGCAGAGATTTCGACAGGCGTTCGGTGATCTCGGCCGGCGTGCCCTTGGGTGCATAGATGCCGTGCCAGATGCCGACCTGCACCTGGGGAAGACCGGCCTCTATCGTCGTCGGCACGTCCGGCAGCACGTCTAGCCGTTGCGGCGAGGTTACGGCATAAGCCTTGATCGTGCCGCCCTGGATCTGCTTGGTGGTATTGGTCGTCTGGTCGCACATGATGTCGACCTGGCCGCCGAGAAGATCGGTCATGGCCGGGCCGGTGCCCTTATATGGTACGGTGACCAGCGGCGTGCCGATGGCGCTCATAAACAGCATGCCGCACAGATGCGAGGCGGCACCGATCCCGGCATTGGCAACGGTGATGCTGTCCTTGTTAGCCTTGGCGTAGTCGACCAGCCCCTTCAGATCGGTCGGCTCGAGGTCCTTGCGGCCGACGATGGTCATCGGCACCTCGGTGACGAGGCCGACATATTCGAATGCGTTCAGCGTGTCGTAGGCGAGCTTTCTGTAGAGCGTAGCACTTGTCGCCATGCCGATGTGATGGAGGAGCAGCGTGTAGCCGTCAGGCTCGGCATTTGCGACGCGGCCCGCGCCCAGTGTGCCGCCGGCGCCGCCGACATTCTCGACGATGACCTGCTGGCCGAGGTCCTTCGACATGGCTTCCGCGACAAGACGCGTGACGGTGTCAGTCGGGCCGCCGGCCGAAAACGGCACGACAATGCTGATCGTGCGTTCGGGGTAGGTCTGCGCGCCAGCGGCCGGTGGGTAAAGCATGGCGGCCGCAACGGCAGCCAGCGCGGCGACGAATTTTCTCATCGTGATTCCTCCCAGGATACGAATTACCAACCGCTGCGCGGAGTTCCTCTCAAAACCGAATGTAGATGGAGCAATAACTAGCGCAACCCGACAAATGACAATCAGCCTCGAACGGCAAACTGCACGTTTGTCCGCGCAAATGAGTGGAAAGGTTGGGCCGCGCGATGCCCTTCCTCCGACCTATCTTAATAACCGTAGCCGCGCGCCATCGCCGCCGCGAACACCGGGATCAAGAGGAAGATGAAGGCCTCGGTGCGGACATAGCTGCGAACGGACGCTAGCTCCGCCGCAGGCACCTGGAAGCCGGGACTGGCGCTCGCCTGCCTATTCCAGGACAGGAATCGGACGGTCGGGATAATCGACAACAGGCCGACAATTGCGAAGGCGGCCATCTTTGCCCAGAACATCCAGTTGTAGACGTAGAATTCCCAGCCCTTGAGACCATAGATGACGCGGCCGATGCCTGCGACGATGATCAGCATGGCGATGATGCCGTAGTGGCGATCGATGCCGACAAGCCGCTTCAGCGTCGCGGCGGACAAGTCGCTGCGGATCAGGACGAACTCGGCGCCGATGATGCCTGCCAGCGAAAACACCAGCAGATGATAGAAGATGGCAAGCACAAGGTCGGTCGTGTCCATGCTGTTTTCCCTCTGTCGGACGGCAGCGCCGAAACCCAACGCGCCTGAACCAGTACTGGAGAAAAACTAACACCGCCTGGCAGGATTCACATCAGCCTGGAAGATGATCTACACAGCCTTGGCTCTTGTTTTTCGCAACGGATTTGGATTTCCCGTCTCGGGCGTGTCGCTGTCCCCACTTTTGGAAGACCTGCACGGGCAACAACCGAGACATGACCATGGCCAGTCCGCATACAATTGTCGCCCCAGTAATTGAGACCTCGCGCACGGTCCTGCGGCCGCACCGGCTTGACGATTTCGACGCCTATGTCGCGATGTGGGCCGATCCCGCCGTCACCCGCTTTATCGGCGGCAAGCCGCGCACGCGGGAGGAAAGCTGGATGCGCTTCCTGCGCCACGCCGGCCTGTGGTCGCTTCTGGGCTACGGCTTCTGGGCGATCGAGGAAAAAGCGACTGGCCGCTTCATCGGCGAGGCCGGCTTTCACGATCTGAAACGCGACATGACGCCGTCGATCGAGGGCATTCCGGAGGCCGGCTGGGCTCTGGTTTTGGGCGCGCATGGCCACGGGTTGGCCAGCGAAGTCGTCGCACGGGTGCTTGCCTGGGGCGACGAGACGTTCGGCGCCGCGAAGACCGTCTGCATCATCGATCCGGAAAACACCGGATCGCTGAACGTCGCGGCAAAATGTGGTTATGGCGAAGTGCTGCGAACCGTCTACCAAGGCAAGCCGACCATCCTGCTGGAGCGGCAACCCTGACGGATGTTGTTTGGCACTGCCTGCCACGTCGTCTTCGGGCGTCCGGTTCGCCAGCCTGAAAATCGCGCAGGCCGATTGTGCCGCATGCGGCGTGTTCTGTCTTTGACAGGAAGACGCAAACTCTGCATGAATTTTATCGAGCGGGTCTGAAGTCAGGCCACGTTTCTGGCAGGCACCGGAGGAGGTGTCGCGATTTGGAGGAATCCCATGCTGAACAGACGCCGATTCTTGATGAGCACCGCGGCAGCAGGTGCTGCCGGACTCGCGGCATCGCATTTTATTCCCGCCTTCGCGCAGGACGCGCCGCAGCTGCAGATTTTCGTGCCAGCGGCGCCGGGCGGCGGCTGGGACCAGACGGCGCGCGCCATGGACCAGGTGCTGCGCAGCGAAAAACTGATCTCCGGCTCGCAGATCACCAATGTCGGCGGCGCCGGCGGTACTGTCGGCCTGCCGCAATTCGTCAACCAGTGGAAGGGCAAGGGCAATGCGCTGATGGTGGCTGGCATGGTCATGGTCGGCGCGATCATCGCCAACAAGGCGGCTAACAACCTTACCGAGGTCACGCCAATCGCCCGCCTTACTGGCGAGTTCGAGGCGCTTGTGGTGCCGGCCGCCTCGCCATTCAAGACTGCGGCCGACTTTGTTGCCGCCCTCAAAGCCGACCCGACGCAGGTTCCGGTCGCCGGCGGTTCGGCTGGCGGCTCGGACCACATCTTGTTCGGCCTCATCGCCAAGACCGTCGGTGTTCCGGCCACCAATCTCTCCTATGTGCCGTTTGCCGGCGGCGGCGAGGCGCTGTCGGCGCTGCTCGGCAACCAGGTCGCGGCCGGCATCTCCGGCTATGGCGAGTTCGCCGAACAGGTCAAGGCGGGTGCGCTGCGGCTGCTGGCCATCTCCGCGGATAAACGCCAGGAGGGAATCGATGCGCCGACGATGAAGGAAGCCGGCATCGATGTCGAGCTGTTCAACTGGCGCGGCGTCTTCGCACCGCCCGGCGTCTCGGACGCCGACAAGGCAGCAATGATCAAGCTGATCGAGACCATGGCCAAGAGCGACGCCTGGGCCACCGAATGCAAGAACCGTAACTGGACGCAGATCCTGCTCACCGGTGACGATTATGCGAAATTCGTCGCCGAAGACACGGCCCGCATCGGGACGATCCTCAAGGACCTCGGCCTGGCGTGATGCTCTCGGCAAGGGGCGGCCTGCGCCAACCCTTGCCGACTTTCGCCAGCCGCATGGACATACGCGGCGCCGGAGGTGAAACTAGGCCGAGATCGGCCGAGTGAGACCGGTCCAGGGAGAACCGGCCCTCGGGGCTGGCATTGGGAGGACGATGATGAGCACCAGCGACCAGCAGGCGCCGCCGCGCCTTGCAGTGCCCGAACTGCTGATCGGCGTTGGGCTCCTCGCCTGTGCGGGTGCGGTTGCCTGGCAGACGCTGGCAATCCCGGTCTCGCCGCTCTATTCCAAGGTCGGTCCGACCGTCTTTCCCTACATCACCATGACCGGGATGATGATCCTGTCGCTGCTGCTCATCATTGCCGCCTTGCGGGGCGGATGGCAGCCGGAGGACGAAAAGGAGACGCCGACCGACTGGAAGGCGATGGGCATCGTCGCCCTCGGACTGATCGCCAATCTGGTGCTGATCCAGCCGCTCGGCTTTACCGCTGCATCTGTCATCATGTTCGTTCTCATCTGCCACGGTTTCGGCAGCCGGCGTCCGCTGCGTGACGTGCTGCTCGGGCTGATCCTGGCGCTGGCCGCCTATTTCGGCTTTGCCAGGGCGCTTGGCGTCAATATCGGTGCCGGCTTCATCGAAAACCAGCTGAATGCGATCGTCGATTCGGTCGTCGCCATGCTGAGGGGCTGACGCCATGGAAACGCTCGGCCATCTCGCGCACGGATTTTCGGTCGCCTTCTCGCCGATCAATCTCATATGGTGCCTGGTCGGCACCACGCTGGGGACTGCCATCGGCGTACTGCCCGGCCTCGGGCCGGCTCTGACCATCGCGCTGCTGTTGCCGATCACCTACCAGGTGGCGCCGGAGGCGTCGTTCATCCTGTTTGCCGGCATCTACTACGGCGCCATGTATGGCGGCTCGACGACATCGATCCTGCTCAACACGCCTGGCGAAAGCGCCACCATCGTCACCGCGCTGGAAGGCAACCGGATGGCCCGCTCCGGCCGCGGCGGTGCGGCCCTGGCAACCTCGGCGATCGGCTCCTTCGTCGCCGGCACGCTGGGCACCATCGGCGTTGCCTTCCTGGCGCCGATCGTCGTCAAATTCGCGCTGGCCTTCGGCCCGGCCGAATATTTCTCGCTGATGGTGCTGGCCTTCATCACGGTTTCGGCAGTGCTCGGCTCGTCGTCGGTGCGCGGCCTGACCAGCCTGTTCGTCGGTTTCGTTGTCGGCATGATAGGCGTCGACCTGCAGACGGGGCAGCCGCGCTTCACCTTCGGCATGAGCGAATTGTTGGACGGCGTCGACGTCATCGTCGTCGCCGTTGGCCTGTTCGCCGTTGGCGAGACGCTTTACATGGCCTCACGCCGCTATGCCGGCAAGGACGACATCGTGCCGTTGAAAGGGTCGCTCTACATGACCGCGGCTGAATGGTCGCGCTCGTGGAGGCCATGGCTGCGCGGCTCCCTGATCGGCTTCCCGATCGGCGCCATGCCGGCCGGCGGCGCCGAAATCCCGACCTTCCTCTCCTATGCGATCGAGAAGAAACTCTCCAGACACAAGGAGGAGTTCGGCACGGTCGGCGCCATTGAGGGCGTTGCCGGGCCGGAGGCCGCCAACAATGCATCCGCGGCCGGCGTGCTGGTGCCGATGCTGACGCTCGGCCTGCCGACCTCGGCGACGGCCGCGATCATGCTGTCGGCGTTCCAGAGCTACGGTATCAATCCGGGGCCGCTGCTGCTGACGACGCAGGCCGACCTGGTGTGGGGGCTGATCGCCAGCCTGTTCATCGCCAATGTCATCCTCGTCGTCCTCAACCTGCCTCTGATCGGGCTCTGGGTGCGATTGCTGAAGATCCCGGCGCCGCAGCTCTATGCCGGCATCCTCGTGTTCGCCACGGTCGGCACCTACGGTATCTCGCAATCGCCGATCGACCTCGTCATCCTCTATCTGCTCGGTGCCGCCGGCTTCCTGATGCGGCGTTTCGATTTCCCGACCGCGCCGGTCATCATCGGCATGATTCTCGGGCCGCTTGCCGAAACGCAGTTCCGCCGCGCGATGACCATCTCGAACGGCGATTGGACGGTGTTCTACAAGCATCCGCTGTCGCTGACGCTGCTGACGCTGGCCTTCATCGGCCTGGTTGGACCGCATATCTGGGCCTACATCGAGCACAGGCGCTTGCGCGGGCCGGAGCACGTGCCGGGCGATGCCTGAGCTGTTCGTGACGTCATGACCGACCTGCTTTCCGGCATCCGCGTTCTCGACCTGACCAATGTGCTGGCCGGCCCCTATTGCACCTATCAGCTGGCGTTGCTCGGGGCCGACGTCATCAAGGTCGAGACGCCGCAAGGCGGCGATCTGGCGCGCCAGCTCGGCGCCTCTCCGGAGCTCAACCGGGCGGGCATGGGCGCTTCGTTCCTGGCGCAGAATGCCGGCAAACGCTCGGTGGCGCTCGATCTCAAGCAGGAGGCTGACCGCGAACGCTTCCTCGATCTGGTCGCTTCGGCCGACGCGCTGGTCGAGAATTTCCGCCCCGGCGTAATGGACCGGCTGGGGCTTGGCCACGCCAGGCTGAAAGAGGTCCGGCCAAGTCTTGTCTATTGTGCGATATCGGGCTTCGGCCAGACCGGGCCGATGCGCGACAATCCAGCCTACGACCAGATCATCCAGGGTCTTTCCGGCATTATGAGCATCACCGGTACACCGGAAACGGCGCCGCTGCGTGTCGGCTATCCCGTCGCCGATACGCTTGGCGGGCTGGTAGGGGCGTTCGCCATTACCGCCGCACTGGTCAAGCAGAAGACGACAGGCGAGGGCGCGTTCCTCGACGTGTCGATGCTCGAATGCACGCTTTCTGCGCTCGGCTGGCCGGTGTCGAACTATCTGACGGCGGATATCGAGCCGCAGCCGATGGGCAATGAAAACATGACGGCCGCACCGTCTGGCGCGTTTCGCACCGGCGACGGCTTGCTCAACATCGCCGCCAACAAGCAGGAGCAGTTCGTCGCGCTCTGCCGATTGATCGGTCGGCCGGAGTTGGCGTCGGATGTCCGCTTTGCCGAGCGCGAAACGCGCAAGCAGAACCGCATTGCATTGAAAGCGCTGATCGAGGATGCCTTGGCGAGCGGCTCGGCCGCCGCCTGGGAGGAGACGTTCAGTCGCGCCGGCGTGCCGGCAGGCCGGGTGCTGACAATCCCGCAGGTACTGCAGGAGCGACAGGTGATCGAGCGCGGCATGACGGCGCGCTTCCCGGCAGTGTCCGGGATGGACAGGCCGCTGACCGTGGTGCGCGGCGGCTTCATGGTCGATGGCGAGGCACCTTTGCCGAGCAGGCCACCGCCGGGGCTCGGCGAGCATATGGACGAGGTTTTTGCCGGCCTGCCGCCGCGCGCCAAGAAAAGAGCGAAGGCATGAGCGGCACGGAAAAGAAGCCATGAGCGACACGGAAAACAAGTCTGGCCGCGCGCGCGGCGAGGAATGGTGGCAGACCGGCATCATCGAGATGCGCCCCGGCGTCATCCGGCTGCGCGGCTATGAAATCCAGGATCTGATCGGTCGCGTCAGCTTTCCGGCAATGATCTGGCTCATGCTGCGCGGCGAACTGCCGAGCGAGGAGCAGGCGGCGCTGCTCGGCATCGCGCTGGGTGCTGCCGTCGACCATGGGCCGCAGGCGCCGTCGATCGCCATCGCCCGCATGGCGATCACGTGCGGCGTCGGCATCAACAGCGCCATGGCATCTGCCATCAACGTGCTTGGCGATGTGCATGGCGGCGCCGGCGAACAGGCGCTTTCCTTCTACGGCGACATCGCCGCTGAAGTGGACGCCGGCGTGCCCCTCACGGGCGCCGTGTCGCTGCGGGTTGATCATTTCCTTGCTGGGGAGGACGGTTATGTGCCCGGGCTCGGCCATCGCTTCCACCCGGTCGACCCGCGGGCGCCCCGCCTCATCGAGCTGACCCGTGACTTTGCCGCACGCGGCGTCGTCAGCGGGCGCTTCGCCGATATCGCCGAGATGGTCGAGGCCGAGGTTTCGCGGCGCAAGGGCAAAAAAATCCCGCTCAATATCGACGGCGCCACGGCCGTCATCTACGGCGAGCTCGGCTTCCCGCCGCCGCTGACGCGGGGCCTTTTCGTGCTGTCGCGCTCCGTCGGCATCCTCGCACATGCATGGGAACAGTCGCAGGAGAGCGAACGCAACAAAGGGCCACTGCCGCGCGAATGGCTGTGGGCCTATACCGGCACGCCGGCGCGGCCTCTGCCCGAGGAAGACGATGGCAGTCAGTGAGGCATCGGTTCAAGAGACGGGGGCGGCGGGCGCTGGAAACCAATTCCATCCCGACACAGTCGGGGCATGCCTCCATCTTCTATTGAGCGGGATCTTTTCCGAACGCCGGACTCTGCTTTTTGGGATTATGCTCCAGCTCGGCAATCCTGATGTTCCTCACCAGCGTCGAAAGATCCGGCTCGTCGATCAGCAACGCCGCGTCGGTCGGCGTCAGCCATGCCCGCTGCCGTCTCTTGGCTTCTTGCCACTTGGCAAGTTCCTCGGTTACCTCAAGCAAATAGACGACGACATCGACGCGAACGAAGCGGTTCGCCAGCCGCTTCCAGTAGTGGTAGGTGCCGGCAGGCTGTTTCAGTGTCTTGCCGAGAACACCGGCTTCTTCCTGTGCTTCAATGGTGGCTGCCTTGCGGCCGCTCTTGCCCTTCATCGGCCAGCCCTTCGGTACGATGAAGCGCCTCGTCGTTCGCGATGTGACCAGCATCACCTCGACATCGCCATGCTCGTTCAGCCGAAAGGGAATCGCCGCGACCTGGCGAACCCCGTCGCCCTTCCTTGCCTTGCGTACAACCTTCTTCTTGCTGGCTGCCATTCGATAATCCAGTCGAATCGGTGCCCAGACGGCAAGGGCAGCGTTGCAAACTCGCCCGCTTTCAATGGGGCGCAGGCGGAGCGGTTTCCCCAGTATATAAGTCGGCTAAATAAATGAAAGGGACCGGTCGTCAGCGGCAGGTGCTGACAAAGCCGCTCCCTGACGGCAGCAACTGGCAAGTTGGCCTCATCTGCGGCACCTCCTGCCGTTGCGGTATTGGGATTTGGCGATCCAGGGCACGGTACTGCTGTTGCTGCTGCTGGTATTGCTGCCGCCGCAGCCTGTTCTCCAACATCTGCAATTGGTCTTGCTGGATCAACACGTTGCGATCGGCGGGACTGCCGACCTGTGCCGATGCAGCTGGATTTACGCCCGACAGCATCGCCGCAGTCAGCATTGCCGACCCTAGAAACGTCAATAGACGAAGCCGTGGCATTCGTTCATTCCCGCACAAAACCAATCTTCGCTTAATATAGGGCTTTTGTCCGGCGACGCCATGGCCGCCGCTGATTTGAAGCAGATTGGAAGAGGCATTTCGGCTTCGGATGCTCGTCGCGTCAGTCGACTTCGCGCAGCCGGTATCCGACGCCGGTCTCGGTCGTGATATAGCGGGGCTGGTCGGGCGTCTTCTCAATCTTTAGCCTGAGTTGCCGGACATAGACTCTGAGATATTGAACGTCGGTGGAATCGCCCCAGACCTGCTTCAGCAGGAACTGGTGGGTGAGAACCTTGCCGGCGTGCTGCACCAAGGTGCGAAGAATGTCGTATTCCTTCGGCGAGAGCTTTATCTCCTTGTCCTCGACCTTGACGATGCGCTTCACCAGATCGACGGAGAGGTCGCCGGTCTGGAACACCGGTCTCTCACCCTGCTGCTGGAACTTGTGGCGAAGCGCGACGCGGATGCGTGCGACAAGCTCGTTCATACCGAATGGCTTGGTGACATAATCGTCGGCGCCGAGTTCGAGGGCCGAGACGATGCCGGCCTCGTCGGTGCGGCTGGAAAGAATAACCACGGGAATGTCCAGGCCATCATCCCGCCATTTGCGGAGCAACTCATGCCCGCTCATGCCGGGCAGGCCGAGATCGAGCAGCACAAGGTCCGGCTTTTCCGTCGCGATGAGTTCAATCGCCGCCCTGGCGTTCGGCGCCTCGCTGATCGCATAGCCTTGGCTGCCAAGCCCGACGCGAAGCAGTTTCCGGATCGGCGGTTCGTCGTCCACCACCAATATCCTGACGTCCAGGCTCGTCATGCCAGATCGTCCATATTTTGATGGCCCGTCTCGGGTTCGCCGAGATTGGGCAGTTCCGCCGGCACCAGTTGCATCTTGATCGTGAAAACCGCCCCCGAGCGGTCGGACCTGTTTGCCGCCAAGAGCGTCCCGCCCATCGCTTCGATGAAGCCGCGGCAAATCGACAGGCCGAGCCCCGTGCCGGCACGCACCTGGTCACCCTTGCGCACACGGTAGAAAGTGTCGAAAACGCGCTCTAGATCCGCTGGCGGAATGCCTGGTCCCTCATCCATGATCTGCAGGATGACGAAGCCGTTGTCGGCCCAGGCTTGCAGGCGGATCGTCGAACCTGGCGGCGCGTATTTTGCAGCATTGTCGAGGAGGTTGAACAGCACCTGTTCGAACAGAACGGGGTCGACCCGCAACATCGGCAGATCCGATGGAATGTCGATCTCGGTCTTATGCTCGCCGACGATCTTGCGGGCCCGATACAGAGCTGAACCGACAATGTCGCCGAGATAGTGAAACGCATAGTTCGGCTCCATCGTGCCGGATTCGATCTTGGTCATATCGAGCAGATTGGCGATGAAGCGGTTAAGCCTCTCCGCTTCATCGAGCACGGTCGACAGCAGTTCCGCCCGGTCCTGCTCGGGAAGCGCGGCCTCGAAGTCCCTGAGTGTTCCGGCCGCGCCCATGATGGCGGCAAGCGGCGTTTTCAAATCGTGGGAAATGGAGGTGAGCAAGGCCGAGCGCAGACGGTCTGCCTCGGCCGCAAGCTTGGCCCGGTCAACATCGGCGACGAGCTGGATGCGCTCGATGGCGACCGCCGCCTGGTCGGCGAGCGCATCGAGCAGACGCTGCTGCTCGGGTGTCAGCAGCGGACCTTGCTTGTCGTTGTCGAGGCCGACAACGCCTACCGCCGTGCGTCCGGTCCGCAAGGGCAGATAGAGGCGCTTTGCTCCGGGCAGCGTGTCGGCGCCGCGCCCGGCGGCGCGGTTATGCTCCCAGGCCCAGCGGGCTGCTGCGATGTCGGCCTCGGCCAGCGTGTCGTCGGGTGGGTAGCCGGCTTTGACCGCAATTGTGCCGTTCTCCGGCAGAAGCAGCACCACGCGCAGCTTCAGCATCGAGGCGATCTGGAAGGCAGTCGCCCAGAGAACGTCATCAAGCGTCCCAGCGCCGGCGAGCTTCTTTGAGAAGAGATA
The DNA here is from genome assembly GCF_040318315.1 of Mesorhizobium sp. M1227. Lineage (NCBI taxonomy): Bacteria > Pseudomonadati > Pseudomonadota > Alphaproteobacteria > Hyphomicrobiales > Phyllobacteriaceae > Mesorhizobium > Mesorhizobium sp. M1227. The sequence goes on along the minus strand of NZ_JAMYLZ010000007.1, from coordinate 196,018 downwards.
AATATCTTCTGTGGCGCGTGCCCGCGAGCGCGCGGCGACCGCCTGACGCTGCACGCGCGCTGTTAGATTGCTGCCAATGACCGCAACAACCAGGAAGACAGCCAGCGCAACGATGCTCTCCGGATCCTCGATCGTCAGCGTGTAGCGTGGTTCCAGGAAGAAATAGTTGAAGGCAATGGCGCTGATGAGGCAGGCATACAAAGCCGGCCAGAGACCGCCGGTCACCGCCGACGTCAGGACCCCAATGAGAAAGATGATCGCCAGATTGCGGACGTCGAGAAACTGGTCGAGAAGGACGGCGAAGGCGAGCGAGCCAACAACATAGGCCGTGGCCCTGAGATAGGGCCAGATCTCGAACTGCCACTGCTCGTCCGCCGCCTTGACGGTCCTCGACGTCGCCTCGGCGTTGCGTTCGTTTCCCGAAATGACATGGACGCTGATGTCGCCGGCATTGCGGATGAGATCGTAAGTGAGCGAGCCTTCGATCAATTCCCGCCAACGCGATCGGGTCGGCCTGCCGATCACGATATGGGTGAAGTTGTTCGCCGTCGCATGCCGAACGATGTCTTGCGCGACGTTCTGACCCGGAATGGTCGTCACCTCGGCACCGAGCTGCTCGGCAAGGCGCAGCTGCGTCGCCAGCCGATCCTTGTCCTCCTCGGGCATGGCAGCTGAACGAGGGGTATCGACATGAAGCGCCGTCCAAGGGGCGCGGAGCCGGTCGGCCAACCTCCGCGCATAACGTACACGGGCCGCCCCGCCCGGACGCGCATCGACGCAGACGAGAACCCTTTCCCCCGCCGCCCAAGGCCCGGGTATCGCGTGGGCCTGCATGTGGGTCAGCAACTGCTCGTCGACCCGCTGGGCAGTGCGGCGGAGCGCCAATTCCCGGAGCGCCGTCAGATTGCCCGGCGAGAAATAGTTCTCGATGGCGCGCTGGGCGGTGCTGGGGATGTAGACCTTGCCTTCCTCAAGCCGTTTGATCAGATCGTCGGGGGTGAGGTCGATGATCTCGATGTCGTCGGCCTGGTCGATTATGGAGTCGGGGACAGTTTCCCGCACCCTGACGCGGGTGATCTGCGCCACGACATCGTTCAGGCTCTCGACGTGCTGGATATTCAGCGTCGTGTAGACATCGATGCCGTGCGTCAGGATTTCCTGGACGTCGAGATAGCGCTTGGGGTGACGGCTGCCGGCGACGTTGGTGTGGGCGAGTTCGTCGACCAGAACTAGCGCCGGGTGCCGGGCGAGGATGGCGTCGAGATTCATCTCCTCAAGGATCCGCCCCTTGTAATCGATCTCAAGGCGAGGAATGACCTCGTAGCCTTCGACCAGCGTCTGGGTTTCCTTGCGGCCGTGCGTCTCGACGATGCCGATCACCACGTCGACCCCGTCGGCCAGCCTGGCGCGGCCCGACATCAGCATCTCGTAGGTCTTGCCGACACCGGGGGCGGCGCCGAGAAATATCCTCAGGCGGCCGCGCTCCTCCCGCTCGGCATGCTCGAGCAGCGCGTCGGGAGAGGGCCTGGTTTCGGCGGTGCGTCTGTCGTCTGGCATACGGGTCAATCATGAACGGCGCCGGCTTCGGTGTCGATCCCGGCGCCGGTCCTTCACTGTTTCATGGCATCGTCCAGCGCAAGGTTGAGGGCCAGCACATTGACTACCGGCTCGCCGATGAATCCCAATTCGCGATCTTCGACATGGCTGTCGACAAGCGATTTGATCCTGGATTCATCGACGCCCCTGGCCTTGGCCACCCTGGCAACCTGAAAATAGGCCGCATCGGGGCTGATATGCGGATCGAGGCCGCTGCCGGACGTGGTGACCAGATTCATCGGTACCGGCTGGCTCGGGTTTTCGGCTCTCAGCTTTTCGGCGTCGCTCTTGATCCTGTCGATGAGCTTCGGGTTGGTCGGGCCGAGATTCGAGCCGCCCGAGGCGGCGGCATTGTAGCCGTCGCCGGCAGCCGACGGGCGGCCATGGAAGTAGCGGTCGCTTTCGAAAGCCTGGCCGATCAGCTCGGAACCGACGAGCTTGCCGTCCTTCTCGATCAGGCTGCCATTGGCCTGGCGCGAAAACAGCGCCTGGGCAATGCCGGTCATGCCGATCGGATAGACCAAACCCGTCAGAATGGTGAAGAAGACGATCATGACGATCGCGGGCCTGATTTGATTGAGCATCGACGTGGTTCCTTAGGCGAGACCGAGAGCGGTGATGGCCATGTCGATCATCTTGATGCCGACGAAGGGCACTACGACGCCGCCAAGGCCATAGACAATGAGATTGCGGCTGAGCAGCGCACCGGCGCCGACCGCGCGGTATTTGACGCCCCTCAGCGACAGCGGGATCAGCGCAATGATGATCAGCGCGTTGAAGATGATGGCCGAGAGGATAGCGCTCTGCGGCGTCGCCAGATGCATGACATTGAGCGCTTGCAGCGGCCCGGCGGTCTGGCCCGGGGCGATGTAGAAGACGGCGAATATTGCCGGGATGATGGCAAAATACTTGGCCACGTCGTTGGCGATGGAGAAGGTGGTCAGCGAGCCACGCGTCATCAGCAGCGCCTTGCCGATTTCGACGATCTCGATCAGCTTGGTCGGATCGCTGTCGAGATCGACCATGTTGCCGGCCTCGCGCGCCGCGACCGTGCCGGTGTTCATGGCAACGCCGACATCGGCCTGCGCAAGGGCCGGCGCATCGTTGGTGCCATCGCCGCACATCGCGACCAGTTTGCCTTTGGCCTGCTCGTCGCGGATCAGCTTCAACTTGTCCTCGGGCGTCGCCTGGGCAAGGAAGTCGTCGACGCCGGCTTCCGCCGCGATCGCCGCCGCGGTCATCGGATTATCGCCGGTGATCATCACCGTGCGGATGCCCATGCGGCGCAATTCGGCAAAGCGTTCTGCGATGCCGCCCTTGACGATGTCCTTCAGATGGACGACGCCGAGCAGGCGCCCGTCGCGCTCGACCGCGAGTGGAGTGCCACCCGATTTGGCGATCTCGTCGGCGATCGCCTGAAGGTCGCGGACGGTGTCGCTGCCGGGGCGCATACTGCCTGTGGCAATGGTCGAGAGGTTGACGTGGGCAAGTACCGCATCGACTGCGCCCTTGCGGACCGAGGAGCCTTCCAGATCGACACCGCTCATGCGGGTTTGCGCGGTGAAGGGCACGAAAGTCGCGTGCAGGCTTGCCATGTCGCGGGCGCGGATAGCGTATTTTTCCTTCGCCAGGACGACGATCGAGCGGCCTTCCGGCGTTTCGTCGGCAAGCGAGGCAAGCTGAGCCGCGTCGGCCAGTTCCTGTTCGGTGACGCCCTTGACCGGACGAAATGCCGTCGCCTGACGGTTGCCCAGCGTGATGGTTCCGGTCTTGTCGAGCAGCAGCGTGTCGACATCGCCGGCCGCCTCGACGGCGCGGCCCGACATGGCGAGCACGTTGAAGCGCACCAGGCGGTCCATGCCGGCAATGCCGATAGCCGACAGCAGGGCGCCAATTGTGGTCGGGATCAGGGTAACGAACAGGGCGACCAGCACGGTCACCGAGATATAGCCGCCCGAATACGAGGCGAAGCTCGGGATCGTCGCCGTCGCCAGCACGAAGATCAGCGTCATGCCGACGAGCAGGATGTTGAGCGCGATCTCGTTGGGTGTCTTCTGGCGCTCGGCGCCCTCGACCAGCGAGATCATGCGGTCGAGGAACGTATGACCGGCAGCCGCAATGATGCGCACGCGGATCCAGTCGGACAAGACCTGCGTGCCGCCGGTCACCGCCGAACGATCGCCTCCGGATTCGCGGATGACCGGTGCGGATTCGCCGGTGATGGCCGCCTCGTTGACCGACGCCACGCCTTCGACCACCTCGCCGTCCGAGGGGATGATGTCGCCGGCTTCGACAAGCACGATGTCGCCGACCTTCAGGCTGGTGCCGGGCACCAGTTTGAACTTGCTGCGGTCGCCACCGTTCAACAGCTTGGCCTGCGTCTCGGTTCGCGCCCGACGCAGCGAGTCAGCTTGCGCCTTGCCGCGGCCTTCGGCCACCGCTTCGGCGAAATTGGCGAAGAGCACGGTGAACCACAGCCAGATGATGATCTGCAGCGTGAAGCCAAGATCGCCGCCGCTGGTAACGAGATCCTTGACGAACAGCACGGTGGTGAGCGCCGAGACGACGGCGACGACGAACATCACCGGGTTTCGCATCAAGGTGCGCGGGTTCAGTTTTCTGAAGGAACCGCCGATAGCGGGCCACAGAATGCGGGTATCCATGATGCTCACGGATTTCGACGGGCTCATTTGGTAGCTCCAGTGTCGATGTTGTTGACCGGTCGATCGTGTGCCGAACGAAGGTGCGGCGGCCCGTAAGCCAGCAGCCAGATCATGATCAAGGCTGCCGCAATAGCGAGGAATGTGGACAGCGTCGGGAAAGGAGGGGGCGTTTTCTCCCCCTCCGGCTCGGGGCGATGCCGGACCTTTCGAGGTATGATCTTGAACCAGGGCATCGCCGTTTCAGAATGTCTGACCGTGAATCATCGCCAGGTGCTCGACGATCGGTCCGACCGCCAGGGCCGGGAAGAAGGTCAGGCCGCCGACGATCAGGATGACACCGGCCAGCAGCCCGACGAACAGCGGACCGTCGGTCGGGAAGGTGCCGGCGGAGGCAGGGACGGTCTTCTTTGCAACCAGCGAGCCAGCAATCGCCAACGCCGGAATAATGACCAGGAACCGGCCCATCAGCATGCCGATGCCGAGCGTTACGTTGTACCAGGGCGTGTTGCCGCTGAGGCCGCCAAAGGCGGAGCCATTGTTCGCCGCGGCCGAGGTGTAGGCATAGAGAACCTCGGAGAAGCCGTGCGGGCCGGCATTGGCGATGGAAGCAACGCCGGTCGGCAGCACCACCGCGATAGCGGTGAAGATCAGCATTGCAAGCGGCAGGCAGAGCACGCCCAGCATAGCCATCTTGACCTCCTTGGCCTCGATCTTCTTGCCGAGATATTCGGGCGTGCGTCCGACCATCAGCCCGGCGACGAAAACGGCAATGACGATGAACATCAGGATACCGTAGAAGCCGGCGCCGACGCCGCCGACAATAACCTCGCCGAGTTGCATGTTGATGATGGGGATCATGCCGCCGAGTGCGGTGAAGCTGTCATGCATGGCGTTGACCGCGCCGCAGGATGCGGCCGTGGTGATGACGGCAAACAGTGCCGACAGGGCGATGCCGAAGCGGCTCTCCTTGCCCTCCATGTTGCCGCCGTCGACGCCCAGCGCATGGACGAGCGGATTGCCGGCGGCTTCCGCCCAGTAGCAGACGGCAACGCCGGCGATGAACAGCACGCCCATAGCCGACAGAATTGCCCAGCCCTGGCGCTGGTTGCCTACCATGCGGCCGAAGACATTGGTTAACGCCGCGCCGAGGGCGAAGATCGTCACCATCTGGATCAGGTTGGAGATTGCATCGGGATTTTCGAAGGGATGCGCTGCATTGGCGTTAAAGAAACCGCCGCCATTGGTGCCGAGCATCTTGATGGCAACCTGGGAAGCGACCGGCCCGACCGCGATAGTCTGTTGCGCGCCTTCGAGCGTCGTCGCGTTGACGTAGGCAGCGAGCGTTTGCGGCATGCCGAGATAGACATAGACCAGAGTTAACACGATGCAAAAGGGCAAAAGCAGGTAGAGCGTGCCGCGGGTCATATCGACCCAGAAATTGCCGATCGATTTGCCTGAGGCCCTGGCAAAGCCGCGGATCAATGCGACCGCAATGGCGACGCCAGTCGCCGCCGACAGAAAATTCTGCACGGTCAAGCCGGCCATCTGCACGAGATAGGACATCGTGCTTTCGCCGCCGTAGTTCTGCCAGTTGGTGTTGGTCATGAAGCTGGCGGCGGTGTTGAAGGCCAGCCCAGGTTCGACGGCGGTCATGCCGGCCGGATTGTAGGGCAGGCCGCCTTGCAGCCGTTGCAGCGAATAGAGCACCAGGAAGCCGGCCAGGTTAAAGAACAGCAGGGCCGCCGCGTAGGAGGTCCAGTGCTGCTCCTCGCGCTCGCTGGTCCCTGATATGCGGTAGAGCCCGAGCTCGAGCGGGGCCAGAATTGACGACAGGAATGTGCGCTCGCCGCTGAAAACGCGATGCATGTAGCCGCCGAGCGGCTTGGCCAGCAGAACGACGATCCCGCAATAGACGAGGATCTGCAGCCATCCGTTGATTGTCATGGGGTTGGCTCCTTGCCAGCGGAGATCAGAAGCGTTCCGGGCGAACGAGGGCGTATGTCAGGTAGGCGAGAAGAAACAAGGTCACGGCGCCGCCGAGGATATAGTCGAAAAGCATGTTACGATCCCCTAAACTTACAGCTTGTCGCAAGCTTTGATGTAGCCGAAGCATAGAGCAAAGAACGCGATTCCAATCGCGACAAAAACTATGTCCACCGCGCGTTTTCCTTATGTTGTATTTGTTTTTTTACTTTAACAAACTATCCAAACCCGTCGCCGCATCATATCGGCGGCTGGATACACCGCTCCCGTGAATATGGATCAAAGTGCCATAAAGGTTCGAGACGGGACGCGGAGCAAAGAAATCAAAATCCCATAAGGATTTCGCCGCCTCGGCGCTGGCCGAAGCTTCAGGGGGGAGGTGCGCACCGGCGCGCGAAGCTGCCGGGGCTCAGTCCGCGCGGGTGTAGATCACCGCGTAATCGTCCGCATAGGCCCGCTTCCAGCCCAGTTGGTCGAAGAACGGAATGCGGCTGTCGTCGGCGGTCAACAATGCCCAGCCTATCGTATATTTGTCGAGTTGGGCTTTCAGGATCGGCTTGCCCCGGCTGTGCCCAGTCTGCTCATCCGTTTCCGTAAAGCCATTCAGGAAGAGCTGATCCGCGCGGCCGTCAATAAACGTCCTGATGTCATGAAAAATCAGCGTGCCGCCGAAATCGTAGGAGTTCAGCAGATTGCCCGACAGATTATGGGTTTGGGCAAAGGCCAGTGCGTCCCTCGCCGAGGTCTTCTGGCTCGGCGCGACCGGATAGCTCGTGAAGGCGGCAGCCGCCAAAACCAGCAAAACGGCAAGTCCAGCACAAATCCTGGAAAATTGCCGTGTGAAAAATTGTTCAAGTCCGTCACGCTTTTCCGCCGCCCATTTCTCGGCTGAAAGCGCTGGATATTGTTGCGCGACCTCGACGGCAAGGACCACCGGCACGAGAAGAAAGAACAGGTACATGAACCGTATGTGGGTGAGATAGACGTGCAACGTGAAGACAAGGAACAGCGCCTTGGCCCAGCCAATGCGCAATCTCGACACGAGCAGCCCGAAAAGCGCCACCAGCAGGGCCACCTCCTGGAGGGTGTGCCGCGCGGCGTCGAAGGGCTGCCACTCCGCAATGTAAGGCACCGCCTCATTGCCATAGGCCACGGTGAATGTGGCGAGTATGGCCTTGACGCCATAGGGATTGAGCAGGCTGACCAGTGGGCAAAGCAGCCCGAAAAGGATCCACTTGGCCAGCAGCCGGGGGTTCGACAAGCGTGTGCGCATGACGAGATCGAGGCCGGCGAAGGCGGCGATGACGAAACCGAAGGTGAAGGTGGCATGGAGATTGGCCCAGAGGCAAAGCAGCGGCAGCAGCCATAAGGGCGGTGCTTTCTCGTTGCGTGCGGCCTGGAAAAGACCGGCGGTCCAGACGACGATGATGGGCAAGGTAAAGATGTGCGGCCGGGCGACATAGATTGGCCCGATCAAGAGCGCGAGAACCAGCGTCAGTCCTATCGCCAGCGTCGGCTTCAACCACGCGCTGAGATGCCACGACGTCAAGAAGGCCGTAAGCGCGATTACTGCAGTCGCCAGCAGCACCACGCCGTTCCAGCCGCCGGCTTGAAAGGCAATTGCAAGGAGGACCTGGCTAAGCCATTCCTTGGCGATCCATGGCTGGCCGGCAAAAGTATAGGAATAGATGTCGACGGTGGGGAATGTGCGGCGTGCCAGCATATCCATGCCGACCTTGATGTGCCACCAGCTATCGGGATCCTGCAGGAGGGAGTGGGCAAAGGCGAGGAGCGCCGCCGCCATCACGACCGCCGCCAGCAGGCAAAACATCAGCCTCACATGCCGTATGTCGTCTATCGACGGCCTCGCCTCACCAGATATCCCGCGCATATGGCATCCCTGAGCCGCGATAGCGGAAGGAATAGGCCGAATTTCTTAGAAAACCGATAAGCTGCAGGATTGCGGCCACAACCCTGTGCCGCGCGTCCAACCGGCTCGGCGGCTCAGCCCTCGGCCTTGAAGTTCTTGGCTTCCTTCTCGACCTTCGGGCTGTCCTTGCCGTGCTTGCGCATCAGATCCTTCGCCTGCTTCGGCGAAACGTCGGTGGTTTCGGCCAGGCGCAGAGCCTCCTTTTCGTCCAGATCGCGCGTCTTGCGGTCGGCCATTGCGGTTTTCTTGTCAGCCATTACGACGCTCTTATGCTTTCGGCGATTTCGTTCAGCACCTTGCGGTCGGTGCCGTGGCGCTTGATCAGCGTGCGTGCCTGCTCAGGGGTAATGCCCGCTTCCTCGGCGAAGTGACGTACCTCATAGTCTTCGCCGCCCGCCATTCGTGAGCGGTCGCGACTGTCGGTCTTGGTTTTGTCGTCGGCCATGGCAGCTCTCCTCATCTCAACGAGAGCATAACGGGCAAGATTTCAGCGAGTTCCTTCGAGCGTGTCGCCCAACTACCGGCTTCGGGCATGACCCGGCATGAGCAGCGGTTTTGCTCAAAGCAAGGGCTTGGTGCCAGGCCGACCTTCACGCACAAACAGGCCGGCCTCTTTGGCGGCGCTGCCACCGCCCGCCACTGCTCCTGGGCGCAGCCTGATGTTCGTTCCAGATTGTTTTAATGGGAGCGATGGTCGAACACGACGCCCATGGTCCTACCAACCGCCGTCATGACGATAAGCTCGACCAGATCGTCGTCACTGTTGCCGCAGGCCGGAGCCGTCCTGCGAACGATGTCCAGCATCGCCCTCGTCGATATGGTGTCGCCGGCACCGAACCGTGAAAGCGCAGATGAAACAAGCTCTTGGGCTGTCAAGTCGGCGACCGTCACCCGCTTCACCACGTTCATTGGCTTCCTCCCACCATGAACCCTCTCCCGAGAGAATGATACGCCGAACGTCGCGTTTCGCCAGCAAAATGGTGGTCCTACCAGCGCGTGGGCAGCGACCGAAATCGTCGGTTTTGCGGGAGGCAATCCGGGCGCGAGGCGGCAGCGCTTTGTGCCATGCGACTTCCCATGGACCCAATCCCGGCGGCCGGGATCGGTCTCAGTTTTATCTAATGGCAGTCTGATGCTTGGCAGTGTGGTCTGCTCGGTTGCGGCCGAAGCCGGCGCAGCAAGAACCACGGTGCGGGCAGAACCGGTCTGTCTTTTTCGTTTGACGCAATTCCGGACGGAAAACCGTTCACACGTTTTCCTGGAATTGCTTGTCTTGTGACTCTAGGCGGCCAGGTCGCTCGGAAGCTCGCCGCCGTTCTCGGCCAGCTTTTTCATCAGTGCGTCGTGCAGCCACAGATTCATCGTTACAGTGTCGTTCATATCGCCGGTGTAGTTCAGCTCGTGGGCAAGCTCCTTGCGGGCGCCGAGGCTGCTGTCGATATTCAGAGCCTTCATAAGGTCGACGATCGAATTCTTCCAGTTGAGTTTCTGCCCCCTCGCGGCCACCGCCTTGTCGAGAATGGCAGCGATGTCCGGGGCAGAGGACGGCGCGGCCGGCGCGGCCGGAGCCGGGGTTGCAGCCGGGGCGGATCGGGTAGGCGCCGTCGGCTGGGTGGCCGTGCTCGAAGCAGGCGCGGGAGACGGTTGCGCCGGCGGCGCTTCGGCCGCAACCGCGTTTCCGAAAATCGCACCTTTGATACTGTCGAAAATGCCCATTGCTATCTCCTGTATTGGCTCGACGGTGTGTTGCCCTGACGGTCGGTGAGGCGACCGTTGCCGAATGCCGCATTGAGCGCCCTGGTTGTACCGGACCACGAACGCAACGCAGGGGCAACTCAAAACTGACTAAAAGGTAAAGGCTTGGTTGCATTGGGGGATCGGCTCAGTGATCCGGCCCGAGAGTAGAATAGGTCGGATCGCGGCCCGACAAATCGTCACGCGCAATGCACGAGGGAACGGTCAGCAGCCAGTTTTGCTGACGCAGACCAGAAAAATCATCTAGATTCGTGTTCGCAATTCGCTGAGAGGAACGAAGCCATGACAGCAGTCGTCGCATCCGACAGGCTCGAACGTTCGCTGGTTTGGGCAGAGGACGATCCGTCGGTCAAATGGGCCGGCGCTTTCGCGGTTTACGGCGGGCACGGCACCACCCAGTCCTCGGTCATTGTCTACGAGATCGAGCCCGGCAAGCGGCTCGGCTGGCACAGCGACGCCACCGAAGAGACGCAATACATCATCGCCGGCACCGGCGAGCTACACATTGAGGGCGGCACCACCCACCCGGTCGGGCCGGGCAGCGTCCTGGTACTTCCGACGCCGGTCAGGCACGACCTCGTCAACACCGGCACCGAAACCCTGCGCGCCGTCGCTTTCTTTGCGGCGGCGATGTTCACGCAGACATTCGACAACGTCATGCTGCCGCCGAAATCCCATGTCCTCGGAACGCCCAATCGTGCGGGCTGAATGCGTGCCGGCGAGAATCACCAGGCCTGCGGATTGCGGACTCGGAGCTGAGGTGAGCGCGCGCGCGGCCGGCCAGCGGTTTGGCGTCGTTACGCGCTCGCGTCATGGGCGGACCGGCTGATGGCGCCCGTCAAGGTCGACCCCGCCAAGGTGCGCGAGTTCAGGGATGCCGAAAGCTTCCATGCCTGGCTTGGCGAGCATCACGACAGCGAGGACGAAGTCTGGATCAAGATCCATAAGCTCGATTCGGGACTGCCGTCGATCACGCCGAAGCAAGCCATCGACGCGGCGTTGTGCTGGGGCTGGATCGATGCAGTGCGCAAGGCCTTGGACGGCAAAAGCTACCTGCAGCGCTACACCCCGCGCGGCAGGAAGAGCACCTGGAGCCAGATCAATGTCGACAATGTCGCCCGGCTGATCGAGGAGGGCCGGATGACCGAGCACGGGCTGAGGCAGGTCGATGCGGCCAAGGCCGACGGCCGCTGGGCGCGCGCCTACAAGAGCGGCAAGGAGATGAAGATCCCCGACGACCTCCAGGCGGCAATAGACGCCGAGCCCACGGCGAAAGAGATGCTGGCAAAGCTCAGCGGGCAAAACCGCTTCGCACTCGCCTTCCGCATCCACAACATGAAAACCGAAGCCGGACGCAAGAAGAAGATCGCGGCGTTCGTGGAGATGCTGAAGCGCGGCGAGACGATCTATCCGCAGGGCAGAAAGTAACATCTGACGAGGCGTGCCGGCGCTGCGTCTTGTGCTTGTCCCTGTCGGCGAGCCCCGAATGCGGCCGGATCACTGCTCAGGCCCACCTTCGATCCAGGCGATGTCGCCGACGATTTGTTTTCGACGAGCGTCGCCCGGCACTTCGACACCAGCTCTCATTCGTTTAGTTGATGCAGGAAAAAGTCTCGTCCTCACAGTCGGCATAGTATATTAGCAGGCGCTGTTATGAGGTTTTTGCCCGTTCAGGAGCCGACTGGCACGTGGGCCGTGTTTGATGCGACCGTGGATGTGCCTGCGGATTTCGCTGGCAGTTGCCTTATCGGCTTGCCGCGGGAGCGGGCGGAATGGCCCGCAGCAAGAGCCAATCGAGATGCTGCAAAAGGCACTTCGATTTGCCGGTTGTCAGCTGCCGGATCGGCACAAGCCGCGGTTCTTAGACTTAGACCGATAGGAGAGATTTCGATGATGCAAGAAAGGGTAATGGCGGCTGCGTTGGCAGCCAGGAATCAGGAAGCGGATATTCGTGGTGTCTTCGATATCACCAACAAAACCGATGCGCCAATTGGCCCCCGCCGATTGGGCGAGGCTATCCACTTTGTCGCCAATGCACCTATCGTTGGCTATGATGTTCACGCCGCCGTCATCAGATATGGCCCAGTCGGAACCCCCAGCCTCAGAGCAACAGATTGCGCACAGCTGTGGGAGAAGTTCGGCGAGGCCTTGCTGCAACACTGACGGGCAGACCTTTGGCGCGTATGGCACCACCATCGTGCAGGACACTTCCCTGGCGAGAACGACATGCAAGCCTGGCCGGTAATGTTGCAATTAAATTAGCGTGAGTGCATATTTTTTTGCTGGCTGGACTCGCAACCGGCCAGGCCCGGCGGCCGGCCGCCAACGGGCTGTCAGGCCGGCGACAAATGGCTCCGCAGGCCCGACGGTCCCTTGGCAAGATCGCCGGAACCACAGCATGATGCGGCGGCAAAACGGGTTTGGGAGAATGACATGCCTAAGGTTTCGGAACTCTTTTTCAAGACAGCCATCATCTTTCTTATTCTGGGAATTGCAGCTGGCCTGCAGATGGCAATTTCAAGCGATCACGGCGCGTTTCCGGCTCACGCGCACATCAATCTGCTGGGGTGGGTCACCAGTGCAATATTCGGCGGCTATTATGCGCTGAACCCGGCGAAGGCTGCCCGCAGGAGCGCGATGATCCACTATGGCGTCTACAATCTCGGCCTGGTCGTGATGCTGCCGGCGCTTTACCTGATGCTGCAGGGAAATCCGGCGCTCGAGCCGATCGTCGCCACCGGCTCAATGATTGTCGCTGCCGCCGTGCTGATCTTTGCCTTCGTGGTTTTCTCCGCCGAAACAGAGCGCTCGGTCTCGGGAATACAAGCGGTCCCGCGCTAGACGGGGCGGCGACGGTGCCGAGTCGACCAAGCCCGTGCTTCTGGTGAAGCGCGGGCCGATCGGTTGTAGGCTGATCTGAGGTAAGAGTGCGGCGAAGATGAAAGCCGCTCGCGCCCCCCTCTGCCTGCCTCAAGATACTGCATCGCAGCGGCAGTCGCCGTCCAGTGTCCCTTCAGACTCGGCGAGCCGGTGAGATTTAACTGGCGGAGAGAGCGGGATTCGAACCCGCGTTACGGTTTCCCGTAAACACACTTTCCAGGCGTGCGCCTTCAACCACTCGGCCACCTCTCCGTCTCTTTAGCATTTTCGACGCGGCCGGTTTCGCCGCGCGGGTTGGGGAGATGCATCTCCTTTGGGATTCCGGTGCCGGAATTCCGGCCGTGGGCGCCGTCAACCAGCGGATACCCTTTCCCCGCACCTGAGCCGTCAAAGCAACAGGCGCGGGGCTCATCTAGTCGATCCGGTGCCGAATGCCAAGACATAACGGCAGTCTATTCGCTTTGCCGGATACGGATGCTCAGCCCATGCCGCTGGGGCACCCGTTGGGAGCCTATCGAAAGGGGCGGCGGAGGTGTGCTTGCCGTCCCCGGCGCGCCACCGGTCCCGGCGAACCGGCGGCCGCAGGTTCAACTTCGCGTGTCGCGATTGCGGATAAAGCACGCAGATCCTATTTAACAGTCCACACGACATTCTGATAAACTCCTGGGGAGGAAGGGTCCGGATGTTCCGCTTTATCTTCCGTCTTGCCGCAATGATCGCGCTTTCGGTTTCGGTCATCATGGCCGTGCTCGATGCGACCCGCTCGGTGGCGGCTTCGGCGCTGGTGATGACTCCGCTCAACACCAGCTGGCTCGCGGTTTCGCCGGATACGCGCAGCGCCTTCGAAAGCTTCGTCCGCGACAAGGTCAACCCGCTGCTGTGGGACGGTGCCATCGCCTGGGTGCTCAGCCAGCCCGGCTTTGCCGTGTTCGCGGTGCTGGCGTTCATTCTTTATGCCATCGGTTACAGGCGGCAGCGCCCCAGCGGGCGGTTCGCCGCAACCTGACATTTCCAGCCTGACCCGGTGATCCCGTACCAGGAAGGCTCAACCAAGAAGAAAAGGAAGCCACACATGTTTCTCAGCGACATGCTGAACAAGAAGCTCAACCTGCCGAAACCCTCCGAGGCGTTGCCCGGCCGCGACCGGCCGATCCCGACGGCATCGAAGCACTTTGTCTCGAACAGGCCGCTCAAGGGTCCTTATCCCGAAGGGATGGAAATGGCGACGTTCGGGCTGGGCTGCTTCTGGGGCGCCGAGCGCCTGTTCTGGCAAGTCGAGGGCGTATGGGTCACGGCGGCCGGCTATGCCGGCGGCGTCACGCCCAACCCGACCTATCAGGAAACCTGCACGGGCCTGACAGGCCATGCCGAAGTCGTGCTCGTCATCTACGATCCCAAGATCGTGTCCTATGCCGAGCTCTTGAAGCTGTTCTGGGAAAGCCACGACCCGACGCAAGGCATGCGCCAGGGCAATGATGTCGGCACCACCTACCGTTCGGCGATCTATACGTTCAACGACGCGCAGTACCAGGCGGCGCTCGCCTCGCGCGATGCCTACGAGGCTTCGCTGCGCGGTGCCGGACGCGGCAAGATCACCACCGAGATCGCGCCGGCGCCGGAATTCTACTTCGCCGAGGAAGACCACCAGCAATATCTGGCGAAGAACCCTTACGGCTATTGCGGCCTGCAGGGAACCGGCGTCACCTGCGCCATTCCGGCCGCCGTCTCCGCCTGATTTTATGCCCCTGACGCAAGGAATATGCTGTGGCGCCGCGATGCGGCGCCATGCTTTTCCAAAGGGTCAAAATTCCACGTGAATTTTGTTTCGGGCCGTGCCAGATTGACCCGAAGCGGGAGGAAGACACTCCTGCCCGACACCGTATGCCTGCCGGAGAACCGGGCCGGCATGCGGTGCATAATGGACAAATAACCGACAGGGGTGTGGATCACATGAAACGTATCGTTCTCGGCCTCATGGCCGCAGCTGCAATGGTTCTTCCGGCCTTCGCCGCGGACATTCAACCCGCGATCCTCTATGATCTCGGCGGCAAGTTTGACAAGTCGTTCAACGAGGCGTCCTTCCACGGCGCTGAAAAGTTCAAGACCGAGACCGGCATCCCCTATGTGGAATTCGAGGTCAGCAACGCCACCCAGCGCGAGCAGGCGCTGCGCCGTTTCGCCGAGGACGGCCGCAACCCGATCGTCATGGCGGGCTTCTCGTGGGCTGACGCGCTTGACAAGATCGCAACCGAGTTCCCCGACACCAAATTCGCCATCATCGACATGGTCGTCGACAAGCCCAATGTCCGCTCCCTGGTCTATAAGGAGCAGGAAGGCTCGTACCTCGTCGGCGTGATGGCGGCGATGGCTTCCAAGACCAAGAAGGTCGGCTTCGTCGGCGGCATGGATATTCCGCTGATCCGCAGGTTCGGCTGCGGCTATGTCGGCGGCGCCAAGGCGGCCGGGGCCACCGACGTCATCCAGAACATGACCGGCGATACGCCGGCAGCCTGGAACGATCCGGCCAAGGGCGGCGAGATCGCCAAGACGCAAATCGACCAGGGCGCCGACGTAATCTACGCAGCGGCGGGCGGCACCGGTGTCGGTGTGCTGCAGGCAGCGGCCGACGCCGGCAAGCTCGGCATCGGCGTTGATTCCAACCAGAACGGCCTGCAGCCCGGCAAGGTGCTGACCTCGATGGTCAAGCGCGTCGACGTTGCCGTCTACAACACCTTCATGGATGCCAAGAACGACAAGTTCACGGCGGGCGTCAACGATCTCGGCCTCAAGGAAGGCGGCGTCGACTACGCCATGGACGACAACAACAAGGCGCTTGTCGACGATGCGATGAAAGCGGCGGTCGAAAAAGCCAAGGCCGACATCATCGCCGGCACCATCAAGGTGCACGACTACATGTCGGACAATGCCTGCCCGTATTGATCGATTGCTGTTATTGATCGACTGGCACTGCTGAAGTGACGAGCCGCCGGGTGAAAGCCCGGCGGTTTTGTCTTGTCGGCCCGCTCACCAGTGCGGCGGCTTGGTCACCGGCACGTCGGGCGCGGCCTGTTCCTCCAGCGCCAGGAAGCGCTCGGCCAGCGCGTCGAGCTTGCGCTGCATGCGCTCGATCACCTTCCACTGCTCGGCGATCTGGCCGGAAAGTTCCTCGATGGTCTTCTCCTGCTCGGCGGCGCGGATTTCCAGCGTCGTCAGCCGGTCCTCGGGCATGGTCATTTGAAATCCTCGATCAGGCGATTGTGCAGGCTGCGGCCACGTTGGAAATTGACAAGCATGGCGGGATTTGTCGAGAGTGAACCTGCTCCGGCCAATTGCTACGGACCCAATTGGCACAGACTGGGCGTCATGCTAGGCGTTTGACCAAGCGGTAAAAAAATAACAGTGGGAACAGGCTGCATGGCGCAAGCCGCAATCGAGCTGATCGGCATCGACAAGAGCTTTGGCGCCGTGCGCGCCAACCGTGACATCAATCTGGAGATTATGCGCGGCACCATCCATGGCATCGTCGGCGAAAACGGCGCCGGCAAGTCGACGCTGATGTCGATCCTCTATGGTTTCTACCAAGCCGATTCCGGCGAGATCCGTGTCGGCGGCCAGCCGGCATCGATCAAGACACCGAATGATGCGATCGCGCTCGGCATCGGCATGGTGCATCAGCATTTCATGCTGGTCGACAATTTCTCGGTGCTGGAAAACGTCATTCTCGGCGCCGAAAGCGATGCGCTGCTGAAGAAGAGCATTGCCAAGGCGCGTTCCGAGCTGGAGCGGCTCGAGCGCGAATACGGGCTCGAAGTCGATCCCGACGCCATCATCGAGGAGTTGCCGGTCGGCCTGCAGCAACGCGTCGAAATCCTCAAGGCGCTCTATCGCGGCGCCGAGATCCTGATCCTCGATGAGCCGACAGGCGTGCTGACGCCGGCCGAGGCCGACCACCTGTTCCGCATCCTCAGGCAGCTGAAGGAGCAGGGCAAGACGATCGTGCTGATCACCCACAAGCTGCGCGAGATCATGGCGATCACCGACACGGTGTCGGTGATGCGCCAGGGCACGATGGTGGCGACACGCGAAACCAGGAAGACCACGGTCGAGGAGCTGGCCGAGCTGATGGTCGGCCGGCGCGTGCTGCTGCGCGTCGAAAAGGGCGAGGCGAAGGCCGGCGGCGTCAAGCTTGCGGTCAAGAACCTGACGGTCAAGGATTCCCGCGGCGTCACCATGGTCGACGACGTCTCCTTCGACGTCCATGCCGGCGAGATCGTCGGCATTGCCGGCGTCGCCGGCAACGGGCAGTCCGAATTGCTCGAGGCGATTTCCGGCATCAGGCATGCCGTTTCGGGCTCGGTCATGCTCGACGGCAAGCCGATCGACCTCACCGGCGCCGCCGACCCTGGCGAGTTGCGCGAGCGCGGCCTTGCCCATGTGCCGGAGGACCGCCATCATGTCGGGCTCGTGCTGGCCTTCGAGGAGAACGAGAATTCGATCCTCGGTTATCAGGACGACGCGCGCTATCTGAAGGGGCCGTTCCTCGACATCGATGCCATCCGTAACGATGCCAGGGACAAGATCGTCAAATATGACATCCGCCCGGCGGACTGCCGCCTCAAGACCGCCAATTTCTCCGGCGGCAACCAGCAGAAGATCGTGCTGGCGCGGGAAATGGAACAAGATCCCGGCGTGTTGATCGTCGGCCAGCCGACACGCGGCGTCGATGTCGGCGCCATCGAATTCATCCACAAGCGCCTCATAGCCATGCGCGACCAGGGCAAGGCGGTGCTGGTGGTTTCGGTCGAGCTCGACGAGATCCGCTCGCTGTCCGACCGCATCCTGGTGATGTTTGCCGGCCGCGTCGTCGGCGAACGCGGCCCCGACGCGACCGAGGGCGAGCTCGGCCTGCTGATGGCCGGCGTCGAGCACCGGGAGGCCGCCGAGTGAGCACCCCCTATGCCAAGCTGCCGGCCTGGGCCGATTACGTGCTGATCCCGCTGATCAATCTGTTCGTCGCATTCGTCGTCGCCGGCTTCGTCGTCATATTGGTCGGCGAGAACCCGCTGCGTGCAGCCGTCATCCTGGTCGAGGGTGCCTTCGGCCGCGGCCAAGGCATCGCGTTCACGCTTTTCTATGCCACCACCTTCATCTTCAGTGGGCTTTCGGTGGCGGTTGCGGCGCATTGCGGCCTGTTCAACATCGGTGGCGAGGGCCAGGGCTACATCGCCGGTCTCGGCATAGGCATCGTTTGCCTGGCCTTCGACAGCCTGCTCCCTTGGTGGCTGACCTTCCCGATCGCCATTATCGCCGCCGCGGCGATGGGCGCGCTGTGGGCGCTGATCCCGGCCTATCTGCAGGCCAAGCGCGGCTCGCATATCGTCATCACCACCATCATGTTCAACTTCATCGCCGCCAGCGTCATGGTCTATGCGCTGGTGGGGATGCTGAAGCCGCCCGGCTCGATGGCGCCGCAGACGCGCACCTTCCTCGAAGGCGCGCAATTGCCGAAGCTCAACTGGGTCATCGAATTGTTCGGCGCCAAAATCCGTTCGGCGCCATTCAACGTCAGTTCCCTGCTGGCGCTAGCCATGGCCTTTCTGGTGTGGGTGCTGATCTGGCGCACGAAGCTCGGCTACGAGATGCGCACCTATGGCCACAGCCCGAAAGCGGCGCGTTATGCCGGGATTTCGGAGATCCGCATCATCATCATTGCGATGATGATCTCGGGCGCGCTGGCCGGCATGATGGCGCTCAACCCGACGATGGGCGACCAGCACAATGTCGCGCTCGAATTCGTTTCGGGCGCCGGTTTCGTCGGCATCGCGGTGGCACTGATGGGACGCCTGCACCCGGTCGGCATCGTGCTGGCGGCGATCCTGTTCGGCATGCTCTACCAGGGCGGCGCCGAGCTCGCCTTCGAGATGCCGGTGATCAGCCGCGACATGATCGTCATCATCCAGGGCCTCGTGATCCTGTTCGCCGGCGCGCTCGAGCATATGTTCCGGCCCTACGTCCAGGCGTTGTTCGCCTCGCTCAGCCCGAAATCGGTCGGCATGGAAGCGGTCAAGGGGAAGGGCGCCTGAGATGGATTTCTTCAACGCCATCGTACAGGTCCTGGACTCGACCATCCGCCTGTCTGTGCCCTTGCTGCTCGCCTGTCTCGCCGGCCTCTATTCGGAGCGGGCCGGCGTCTTCGACATCGGGCTCGAGGGCAAGATGCTTGTCGGCGCCTTCGCCGGTGCGGCCGCCGCCTCGGTCTTCCACTCGGCCTATCTCGGCCTCGGCATGGCCATCCTCATCTCGGTTGCCTTCGCGCTGATCCACGGCTTTGCCTCGATCACCCATCGCGGCAACCAGATCGTTTCCGGCGTCGCGATCAATTTCATTGCCGCCGGATCGACGATCATGCTCGGCCAGGCCTGGTTCCAGCAAGGCGGGCGCACGCCGGCGCTGGCCGCCGGCGAGCGCTTCGAGGCAATCATCTGGCCGGGCGCAGAGGCGCTCAGGAGCGTTCCGATTCTCGGGCCGATCTATTCGGAACTCATCTCCGGCCATTCCGTGCTGGTCTATCTCGCCTTCCTGGCCGTGCCGTTCACCTGGTGGGTGCTATTTCGCACCCGCTTCGGCTTGCGCCTGCGCGCCGTCGGCGAGAACCCGGCCGCGGTCGACACCGCCGGCATATCAGTCGCCTGGCTGCGCTATCGGGCGCTGATCTGCACCGGCGTGCTCACCGGCATTGCCGGAGCCTATCTGTCGATGGTGCAGAATGGCGGCTTCGTGAAGGACATGACCGCCGGCAAGGGCTATATCGCGCTGGCCGCGCTGATCTTCGCCAAATGGAAACCGGTCAACGCCATGTTCGCCTGCCTGCTGTTCGGCTTCCTCGACGCCGCGTCGATCCGCCTGCAAGGCACGCCGCTGCCGCTGATCGGCAAGGTGCCGGTGCAATTCATGCAGGCGCTGCCCTATGTGCTGACCGTCATCCTGCTTGCCGGCTTCATCGGCAAGGCAATCCCGCCGCGCGCCGGCGGCGTGCCTTATGTCAAGGAACGCTGATCTATTATGGCTCATGATCTGTTCGAAGCGGCGAAAGCCGCCATGGCCAAGGCCTATGCGCCCTATTCGAAATTTCCAGTCGGCGCGGCGTTGCGCACCGAGGACGGCCGTGTCTTCACCGGCGCCAATGTCGAGATCGCGTCCTATCCGGAGGGCTGGTGCGCCGAAACCACCGCACTTGCCAACTACATCATGGGCGGCGGCGGCAAAATCACGGAAATCGCCGTGATCGCCGAACGCGTGGCAAAATGCTCGCCCTGCGGCGGCTGCCGGCAGCGGCTGGCGGAATTCTGCCGGCCGGAGACGAAGTTCTATCTCTGCGATGATAGCGGCGTGGTCGAGACCGTGACCATGGGCGAGTTGCTGCCATACGGGTTTGAAGGCGATGTGCTGAAATGAAGGAAGCGCTCGATCACCTCGTCGAAAGGCTGGACGGGCTGGCGCCGACTACCGCCTTGGTGCTGGGGTCAGGGCTTGGCGGGCTTGTCGACCAAGTCGAGGATGCGGTGCGAATCTCCTACGCCGACTTGCCGGGGTTTCCCCGAAGCGGAGTCAGCGGCCATGCCGGCGAGGTGGTGGCGGGGCTCTTTGCCGGCACGCCGGTGCTGATGCTGTCCGGCCGGGCGCATTATTACGAGCACGGCAACGCGGCGGCGATGCGGCCGGCACTCGAGGTGCTCGCCGGCCTCGGCATCTCCAGGCTGATCCTCACCAACGCCGCCGGTTCGGTCGATCCCGGGATGGGCCCGGGCTCGGTGATGCTGATCACCGATCACATCAATTTCTCGGGCTCCAACCCGCTGATCGGCGAACCGAGCGACCGCCGTTTCGTCGGCCTGACCGAAGCCTATGACGCCGGTCTCCGCTCCGCCATCGAGCAGGCGGCGAAGGCCACCGGTACCAAGCTGCACAAGGGCGTCTATATGTGGTTCTCCGGCCCATGCTTCGAGACGCCCGCCGAGATCCGCATGGCGCGCGTCATGGGCGCCAACGCCGTCGGCATGTCGACGGTGCCGGAGGTCATTCTCGCCCGCTTCCTCGGGCTGCGCGTCGCCGCGTGTTCGGTCGTGACCAACCTTGCCGCCGGCATGACCGGAGCCGAGCTGTCGCACCAGGAGACCAAGGACATGGCACCGGTCGGCGGCGCGCGGCTGGCGACCATTCTGCAGCGTGTTTTTCAGGACGGGCTTCCGGAGCACAGGGTCGACGCCTGATGCTTCCCCAGGAAATCATCCGCCGCAAGCGCGACGGCCAGAAGCTCTCGGCTGAGGAGACAGCGTTCTTCATCGAGGGTCTGACCGCCGGCACAGTCACCGACGCGCAGGTCGGCGCCTTTGCCATGGCGGTGTTCTTCAACGGCATGAGCCGCGACGAGGCGGTGGCGCTGACTATGGCGATGCGCGATTCCGGCGATGTGCTCGACTGGTCGGATCTGCCCGGTCCGGTCACCGACAAGCATTCGACCGGCGGCGTCGGCGACAATGTCTCCTTGATGCTGGCGCCGATCGTCGCTGCCTGCGGCGCCTATGTGCCGATGATTTCCGGCAGGGGTCTGGGCCATACCGGCGGCACGCTGGACAAGATGGATGCCATCCCCGGCTATATCAGCCAGCCGGATGTTGCGCGCTTCCGCAAGACGGTGCTCGAAACCGGCTGCGCCATCATCGGCCAGACCGCCGATCTCGCACCCGCCGACGCCAGGCTCTACGCCATCCGCGATGTGACGGGAACGGTCGAATCGGTGCCGCTGATCACTGCTTCGATCCTGTCGAAGAAGCTGGCCGCCGGCCTCAATTCGCTGGTGCTTGACGTCAAGGTCGGCAACGGGGCCTTCATGGAGAAATCGCGCGACGCAACCGCACTGGCCAACAGCCTGGTCGACGTCGCCAATGGCGCCGGCCTTAAGGCCTCGGCGCTGGTCACCGGCATGAACGAGCCCCTGGCGTCCGCCGCCGGCAATGCGGTCGAGGTGCGCAACGCCGTCGATTTTCTCACCGGCCGCTTTCGCGACCGGCGGCTGGAGGACGTGACGCTGGCGCTGGCCGCCGAGATGCTGCAATCGGCAGGCCTGGTGTCGTCCAACCAGGACGGCCTGCGCCGCGCCGCCGAGACGCTGGCCGGCGGCCGCGCCGCTTCCATCTTCGCGCGCATGGTGGCGGCACTGGGCGGTCCCGTCGACTTTGTCGACAATCCGGAAAAATATCTGCCGAAAGCGGCAACGGAATTCGCGGTCAAGGCGAGCGCGAACGGCTTTGTCACCGGCATCGCGACCCGCGAGATCGGGCTTGCCGTGGTCGGGCTTGGCGGCGGGCGGACGCGGCCCGACGACAGGATCGATCACGCCGTTGGCATCACCAGGCTGTTGCCGGTCGGCGCTGAAGTGCGGGCCGGCGAAGCGCTGGCGCTGGTCCATGCCCGCAATACCGGGGATGCCGAAGCGGCCGCGGCCGCCGTGCTTTCGGCGTATACCATCGGCACTTTCAAACCGGCCACGGAGAAAACCGTCATCCGGCGGATCCTGCCCCGCGGGTAGAGCCATTCCGACGGTATCGGATGGGTTCTATCTTTCTTTGGACCACGATCTTGTCCGAAGACTGGTCCCCAACTTTTCGCAGGCGCGGACCTGCGGTTCGGGATCACGTTCTACTGAACCAGCAGCAGCTTGCCGCCTTCGACCTGGTATTTTTCGAGCCGCTGCAGAAAGCTCATGCCGATCAGGTTGGTGTGCAGCGCCCTGTCGTCGAGCACGACGGCCTCGACGCCCTCGACGGTGATCTTGCCGATCTGCAGGCGATCAATCGTCACCACGGCGGCCTTGATCGCACCATTGGCGGTGTTGACCTGATGGCTGAAGTCGGTCGAATTGAGCGAGATGCCGATCCTGCGCGCGGTCGAGGTGTTGATGGCGACGAGCGTCGCACCGGTGTCGATCATGCCGTCGACCTGGCGACCGTTCAACTTGAAGAGCGACATGAAATGCCCGCGCGCGTCCGCGGTGACGACGACCTTGCGGCCGAGCGGCTGCGGCGTTGCGGGCCTGTTCGGGACGGCGGCGAGATTCAGGTCGGTTTGTGTGTCGGCCGGCCTGGCTCCGATGGCTGATTTCAACAGCCGCTCGATTACCTGTGAATTGGACTGATACACGATCGGCAGCGATGCCGACGTTCCGGCAAACACGCCAAGGATGAGAAGCTTGCGCAGCATGGACCGGCCTTTGTGGTTGCCGATCCTTAGTCCGACATGGTGTTTGCCGCTCTAACGAATGCGGAAACCAGCCGTTTGCGTAAACAATCGGTAAACGGATCTATTTGGTGCCGTACATGCGGTCGCCGGCATCGCCGAGACCCGGCATGATGTAGCCCTTCTCATTGAGTTGGCGGTCGATCGAAGCGGTGAAGACCGGAACATCGGGATGCGCCTGGGTAAACCGCTCGAGGCCCTCTGGTGCCGCCAGCAGGCAGAGAAAGCGGATGTTTGTGGCACCGCGGCCTTTCAGCTTGTCGATCGCGGCGATCGCCGAATTGGCGGTCGCCAGCATCGGGTCGACGACGATCACCAGCCGGTCGGCGAGGTCGCCCGGCGCCTTGAAGAAATACTCGACCGCTTCCAGCGTCTCATGGTCGCGGTAGAGGCCGATATGGGCGACACGCGCCGCCGGCACCAGATCGAGCAGGCCTTCGAGCAAGCCGTTGCCGGCGCGCAGCACCGAGGCGAAGACCAGTTTCTTGCCCTCCAGCGTCGGCGCCTCCATCGTCTCGATCGGCGTCTCGATGGTCGTCGTCGTCAGTTCCAGGTTGCGGGTGACCTCGTAGCCGAGCAGCAGCGAGATCTCGCGCAGCAGCCGCCGGAAGCCGGCCGTCGAGGTTTCCTTCTTGCGCATGATGGTCAGCTTGTGCTGGACAAGCGGATGGTCGACGACGGTGACGCCCTTCATGGTGTTCTCCAACTGCGCAAGTGAATGGTGAATGGTGAATAGTGAATAGTGAACTGGTTTGCGAGTCCTTGGTTGCGCGGAAAAACTCGCGGCTGACGGACCGAAGCGCCGGGTGAACCATTCACCATTCACCTGCCCTTGGCGCCGAGCCTGCCCAGCAGCGCCGCCCTGGTCTTCCTGTCGACGAAGGCTGCCTCGATGGCCGTCCTGGTGACGGCGGTGAGCGCCTTGTCGTCCATCGCAAAATGCTCGGCAGCGATGTCGTATTCGCGTTTCAGCGAGGTCCAGAAATAGGGCGGGTCATCGGAGTTGAGCGTCACCTTGCAGCCCGCTGCCCGCAAGGCGGGGAAGGGATGGTCGGCGAAGCTGTCGAAGATTTTCAGGGCGATGTTGGAGCCAGGGCAGCATTCGAGCACGACGCCTTCGTCGGCGATGCGCCGCACAAGCTCGGGGTTCTCGATGGCGCGCACGCCATGGCCGATGCGAGACGGGCGGATGTGGTCGAGTGCCGCCTCGACGCTCTCCCAGCCCATCAATTCGCCGGCATGGACGGTGATGCCGAGGCCGGCCTCGCGGGCGATCTCGAAGGCCCTGACATAATCTTCCAGGTCGCCTATCCGCTCGTCGCCGGCGACGCCGAAACCGGTGACCAGCGGATGCCCGCAGCGCGCGGCGAAACGCGCCGCCCGCTCGATCGATTCGACACCGAAATTGCGCACGCCGGTGACGATCATGCGGCCTTCGATGCCGGTCTTCGCCTTGGCGCGGGCCATGCCTTCGCCGAGCGCGTCGGTATAGGCCTTTGGCGACAGCCCGGCCTTGTTGGCATGGTCGGGCGAGGTGAAAACCTCGGAATAGATGGCGCCGTCGCGGGCGAGGCTGGTCAGGTAATGGTCGGCCAGCCGCGCATAGTCTTCTTCGGTGCGGAACAGGTCCGACGAGAAGTCGTAGGCGGCGAGGAAAGAGGTGAAGTCGTGCCAGACGAAGGAGCCGTCCTGGATGTAGGGCGAGGCATCCTTGCCGTATTTCTCAGCCTGGCGGAGGACGAGTTCAGGCGCCGCTGCCCCTTCGATGTGGCAGTGCAGTTCTGCTTTCAAAGGCATTCAATTATCCCGTCAGGCTTTTTCTTATGACGCAAGTTCCTGTCGGAAAACCGTGTGACACTTTTCCGGAACCTGCTTCGAAGCGCGGCCGAACACCGCGCCTTAAACAATAGCGCCCGCACCATCGATCGGCTATGGTCCCGCCGATTTTATGGCGGATCAAAACGATGTCGGTTGAAAGAACCACTGCTGCGGGCGGCATGGAAACCTCCTATGGTTTCAAGCGGGTAGGGCCAGGCGACAAGCAGTCCCTGGTCAATGATGTTTTCCACAAGGTGGCGAACCGCTACGACCTGATGAACGACCTGATGTCGGCCGGCTTGCATCGATTGTGGAAGGACGCCATGGTCGCCTGGCTCAATCCACCGAAGCGGCCGGGCTGGAGCGTTCTCGACGTTGCCGGCGGCACCGGCGATGTCGCCTTCCGCATCGTCGAGGCGAGCGGCAGGCACGCTCATGCAACGGTTCTCGATATCAACGGCTCGATGCTCGCCGTCGGCCGCGACCGGGCCGAGAAAAAAGGCCTGTCGGCAAATACCGATTTCGTCGAAGCCAATGCCGAGGAACTGCCTTTTGCCGACGCTACTTTCGACGCCTACACCATCGCTTTCGGCATCCGCAACGTGCCGCGCATCGATGTGGCGCTTGCCGAAGCCTATCGCGTGCTGAAGCCTGGCGGGCGCTTTCTCTGCCTTGAATTCTCCGAGGTCGAGATGCCGCTGCTCGACAAGGTCTATGAAGCATGGTCGTTCAACGCCATTCCGCGGATCGGCAAGGTGGTGACCGGCGATGACGAGCCCTATTCCTATCTGGTCGAATCGATCCGCAAGTTTCCCAATCAGCAGAATTTCGCGGCGATGATTTCGCGCGCAGGCTTCGAGCGCGCCTCATTCCGCAATTATTCCGGCGGCATCGCCGCGCTTCATTCGGGCTGGAAGCTTTGAGGCTGGCCCGCATTTTCCGACGTGCCTTGCGCCAGTTCAGGAAACCGGCAGGGCAAAGCCAGCCATGAGCAGCATCGGCGCTGGTTTCAGGCTCGTGCGGGCCGGCTGGGTGCTTGTGCGCGAGGGTGTCATCGCGGCTTTGCCCGGTGACGAGCTCTTCGGCTTGCCGAAATTCGGCTGGCGCATGGCCCGGCTGTTCACCCGCCGTCGGGCGCTTGCCTATGAGCGCGGCGACAGGCTGGCCAAGGCGGTCGTGCGGCTCGGCCCGTCCTACGTCAAGCTCGGCCAGTTCCTGGCGACACGGCCGGATGTCGTCGGCAACGATATCGCGCTTGATCTTGCCATGCTGCAGGACAAGATGCAGACGTTTCCCAAGGCCGAGGCTGTCGCCGCGATAGAGGCCTCGCTCGGACGCAGGGTCGACGAGCTCTATGTCAGTTTTGGCGAGGCCGTCGCCGCCGCCTCGATCGCCCAGGTCCATACCGCCGAAACGCTGCAGGACGGCGTCGTTAGGCGAGTGGCGGTGAAGGTCATCCGGCCGGGCGTGCGCCGCCGCTTCTTTCGCGATCTCGAAAGCTATTTCCTCGCCGCCCGGCTGCAGGAAAAGTACATCCCGTCGTCGCGCCGGCTGCGGCCGGTCGAGGTGACGGAGACGCTGGCCCAGACTACCAAGATCGAAATGGATTTGAGGCTGGAGGCAGCGGCTTTTTCGGAGCTCGGCGAGAATACCAAGGACGATCCCGGCTTCCGTGTGCCGTCGGTCGACTGGGAGCGCACCGGTCGTGACGTGCTGACCATGGAGTGGGTCGACGGCATCAAGATGAACGATATTGCCGGCCTGACCGCCGCCGGCCACGACCTGAAGGCGATTGCCGCCAACCTCGTTCAGTCGTTTCTGCGCCATACGCTGCGTGACGGTTTCTTCCACGCCGACATGCACCCGGGCAACCTGTTTATAGAAGCCGATGGCACCATCGTCGCCGTCGATCTCGGCATTGCCGGCCGGCTCGGCAAAAAGGAGCGCCGCTTCCTCGCCGAAATCCTCTACGGGTTCATCACGCGCGATTACCAGCGCGTCGCCGAGGTGCATTTCGAGGCCGGCTACGTGCCGCGCCAGCACAATGTCGCGGCCTTCGCCCAGGCGATCCGGGCGATCGGCGAACCGATCCACGGCCAGCCTGCCGAGACCATCTCGATGGCCAAGCTGCTGACGCTGCTGTTCGAAGTGACCGACCTCTTCGACATGGCGACGCGGTCCGAGCTGGTGCTGCTGCAGAAGACCATGGTCGTCGTCGAAGGCGTCGCCCGCACGCTCGACCCGGCCTTCAACATGTGGAAGACGTCGGAGCCGGTGGTGAGCGGCTGGATTGCCCGCAACCTCGGCCCGCGCGCCCTGCTGGCCGATGCGCGCGACGGTGCCAACGCGCTGCTGGCGCTGGCCCGCCAGGCACCGGACCTCGCCGCCCGCACCGAGCGGCTGTCGCGTGAGATCGACCTGATGGCCGAACACGGCCTGCGCTTCGACGAAAGGACCGCACGCGCGATCGGCAAGGCCGAGGCGCGCTACACCCGCTCCGGCCGGCTGGCGCTGTGGGTGATTGCATTGACGCTGGTGTATATCGCCTGGCGTATTTTCTAGCGCTTGTTGCAAAGTGATTGCATTGCTATCATTGCACTCAGCAATTCCGGGCAAGGTGCAATCAGATGGCCAGCATCACGATCCGCAACCTTGATGACGAGGTCAAGGACCTGCTGCGCCGACTGGCGGCGGAGAATGGCCGGTCGATGGAAGACCAGGCGCGGGTGATGATCCGCGCAGCGGTCGAAGGTCAGTTCGGTTCGGCCGGTCGCATCGACCAGATCGAGAAAACACTGCGCGAACTGACGAGTTCGCAGAGTCCAGCAGCGCCGGTGGTCGCCGTCTCCAGCCCGCGAGGCATCCTCTCCGGCAAGCGCATCCTGCTGATCATCGGCGGCGGCATCGCCGCCTACAAGGCGCTCGACCTGATCCGCCGGCTGCGCGAGCGCGGCGCGGCAGTGCGGGTGGTGATGACCGCGGCGGCGCAGGAGTTCGTCACTACGCTGTCGGCCGGGGCGCTGTCGGCCGACCATGTTTTCACCGAATTGTTCGACCGGCAGGACGAGCACGACATCGGCCATATCAGGCTGTCGCGCGAGGCCGACCTTTTGGTCGTGGCGCCGGCCACCGCCGACCTGATGGCAAAGCTCGCCAATGGCCATGCCAACGACCTTGCCTCGACCGTGCTCATCGCCACCGACAAGCGAGTTTTGATGGCGCCGGCGATGAACCCGAAAATGTGGGCGCATCCGGCGGCCCGCCGCAACCGCGCGACGCTGAGCAAGGACGGCGTCGCATTCGTCGGCCCGGCGAAGGGCGAGATGGCCGAGAGCAACGAGGTGGGCGAGGGCCGCATGGCCGAGCCGCTGGAGATCGTCGCCGCGATCGAGGCGCTGCTCGACAGCCGGCCAAAGCCGCTGGCGGGCAGGAAGATCATCGTCACCTCCGGGCCGACGCATGAACCGATCGACCCGGTCCGCTACATCGCCAACCGGTCGTCGGGCAAGCAGGGCCACGCCATCGCGGTGGCGCTGGCCAGGCTCGGTGCCGACGTGCGTCTCGTCTCCGGCCCGGTCGGCATTGCCGATCCGGCCGGCGTCGCCACGCTGCACGTCGAAACGGCCGTCGAGATGAAGGACGCCGTCGAGCAGCTGCTGCCGGCCGACGCGGCAGTGTTCGTCGCGGCTGTCGCCGACTGGCGCACTCAAAGTTCGGCCGGGGAAAAGATCAAGAAGGTGGCGGGCGAGGGGCCACCGGCGCTGCAGATGGTGGAAAATCCCGATATTCTCGCCGGTGTCGGGCATCACAAAAAGCGGCCGATGCTGGTGGTCGGTTTCGCCGCCGAGACGCAGGACCTGGTCAGGAATGCCCAGGCCAAGCTTGCAAAAAAGGGCGCCGATCTTATCGTTGCCAATGATGTCTCCCATGAAGATGGTTCCCCGGGCGTGATGGGCGGCGACCGCAACAAGGTGCGGATCGTCTCGAAGGCCGGCGTCGAGGAATGGCCGGAGATGAGCAAGGACGAGGTGGCGACGCGGCTCGCGGCGCTGATCGCCGACCGGATGAAGACGGTCGTTGTCTAGTCAATCTCCCCCACGGAGATTGACAGCTTCGCCGGCTTCGTGTCGGTCGCCCCCGAAATCCGCAAGGCGGCAAGGCATCCCAGGATTCCGAGCGGGATAAACGCCAGGAACAGCCAGGCGGCGACACTTGCCGCGGCCTCACGGTTCAGGCCTTCGGAAAAGCCGCTGGCGTTGGCGACGATGCCGGTCAGTGCCGCCCCCACGGCATAACCGATGCGCTGCATGGTCGGCACAGCGGCCGAGGCGATCGTCTGCTCGCCTTCCTTGGCCGATGCCACGATGACACGCGTGACGAACGGCCAGGCGATGCCGAAACCGCCGCCTTGCAGCAAGGCACAAAGCAGGATCAACGGGATAGAGCCGGCCGGCACCGTATAGGCGAAACCGGCGACGCCCGTGGCGATCATCAGCGCCCCGCCGACGATGATCAGCCGCTCGCGTTCCGGCGGCGCATTGGCGACGAGGATCGACAGGATCGACCAGGCGATCGATTCGGCGGCGATGATGTAGCCGGTGGTCAGGATCGGAATGCCGTGCAGGCTGGTCAGAAGCAGCGGACCGTAGACGGCAAAGGAGCAGGTCGCCACCGAAAACGCCGCGACCATGGTCATGCCCGCGCCGACCGGCGAGCGCCATGAGAACAGCCGCGACGGGAACAGGCGCGAGCGCGGCTTCAGTGCGTCGATATAGATAAACAGCGCCAGGCCGATCAGGCCGAGGGTGAGCAGCAGCGACGAGCGCAGCAGGGCGATGTCGACGCCGGCGGTGGCAATCAGCACGACGCTGACGGCGAGGCAGCCAAGCGCCGCAAAGGGAAAGGGCGGCGCCGAGCCGCCCGTCGCCTGCGGCCTTGTCGCTTCAGGTGTATCGAGCACGATGAAGCTTGCCAGCGCCATCGCCGTGCCGCCGAGGGTGAAGACGCCGAAGGCCCAGCGCCAGGACAGCAATTCGGTCATGACCGCGCCGAGCACGGGGCCGCTGAAGGCGGCGACGCCCCAGATCGCCGACATGACGCCGAAAAGCTGCGGCCAGATCGCGCGGGCAAACAGCCGCTCGACCGAGACGAAGGCGAGCGACACCATCGCGCCGCCACCGAGCCCTTCGATCAGGCGGCCGCAGAGGAACAGCGGCATCGAAGGCGCGGTGGCGCAGACCAGCGCGCCGGCGGCATAGAGCATTGCGGCGACCATCATGTTGGTGCGCAGCGCGACATAGCTCACCAGCCGTCCGGCGGCCGCACCGGCAACGATGGCGCCGAGCTCGTAGATCGCCAGCGACCAGCCGACCAGTTGCACGCCGGCGAGTTCGCCGACCATGGCCGGCATGACCGTTGCCACCATGGTTTCGTTGGTGGCGTGCAGCAGGATGCCGAGGCTGATGAAGCAGAAGCGCGCCAGGTCGCCGCTCGCCCACAGCGCGCGCCAGTCGACCCTGTTTGTGCTTGTCTTGGTCATCCGGTCCCCCAGGCTTTCTCAGACGCTGGTCTGAAGTATTGGAGCGTTCTTCACGTCCAAATGAGTACATGCCGCAGTATGGGAGGACTTCTAGAACCTCAACCGTAGTTGAGATCAAGCGGTCTTGATCGCCGTTGACGTGGCGGATTTCAAAATTGTGCGGTGGGGGACGAGGCGTTGAGATTCTGGTCAGACCGAAGACAAGCAATATTGGATCGCCGCAATCTTCGGTGACGGTAACGGCATGAACACAGTTGCCATGCCGTGATCTTCGAGCGCCGCAACTTTGAACATCAGGGCGGCCCATCCTCTGCGGAGTGGGCCTGCCGGAATCTATGAGCCTTCGGCAGCCATTCGCAGGCCGACACCTACGCTCCCCGCCGCTCGGGAGCCATGCTGCGCCGTTATTTGAACGAGTGGATCAGGTCGAGCGAGGTGACGGCGACCGCCAGGTTGACGCCGGTCTGTGCCTGGACACTGAGCGGCTGCAGCGAGAAGGCGCTGTCGAGGCCGCCGACCAGGAGATTGGCGCCGCCACCGGTGACCACGCTGGCCTCGGCGTTCACGCCATAGTAGCTGCCGGCAAGGTCGCCTTCATCGTGGTTGCGGGTCGCCGCCAGAACCGCCCATACCAGCTGGCCCTGATGCGTCCGGCCGACATCGACGCCGAGCTTGGAAATCACCCCGGTATAGACTTCAGAGGGGCCGCCACGATGCGGACGAAAGACACAGGAAACACCCTTGTTGGAGGTGACGAGATAGGCCGTGCCGCCGTCGATGGTGCAGTCGAGCACGCCGAGCTGGAATTTGCTGGCGCTGGCGGGAGCGGCAACGACGGTCGTGGCGAGAACAGCGGCACAAGCGAGTTTCTTGATCATGGCAGGGTCCTTTCGAAATTGCCTTGTACAAACGGCTGAGCACGCCGAGCGTTCCGCCGAAAACTTGGCGCCAGCAAGGCGAAGCTAAACGCAGGGTTGTCGGAGTGCGGAAACGGAGGCCCGATTAACCGGCCGCTCAGCCGGCACTGGTGCGGGCCAGGCCGTCCTTGGCCGGCTGGTAGGTCGGATTGAGGTGCACGGCCTCGCGGTAGGATTTCGCGGCCCTGACCTTGTCGCCGCGCCGCTCGTAGATCAACGCCTGGTTGGACCAGGCCTCGGCATTCTTGCCGTCGAGCTTGATGGCCATGTTGAAGTCGGCGAAGGCATTGTCCTCGTCGTTCATGGCAAGGTAGGAGAGGCCGCGCCCGTTGTAGGGCTCGGAGGCGTCCGGCGCCAACGAAATGGCGGTCGAGAAATCCTCGATGGCAAAGGCGTGCTGGCCCTGGCTCTGGTAGATCAGGCCGCGATTGTGATAGGCGCGCGCATCGGTCGTGTCGAGTTGGATGGCTTTCTGGAAATCGTTGAAGGCTTCCTGGACCCGGCCCGCCCTGCGGTAGAGATTGCCGCGGCCGATATAGGCGGCGTCATAGTTGGAATTGATCTGGATCGAGCGATTGTAGTCGGCGAGCGCGCTCGCCTGATCGCCGAGGAAGCGCTGGATGAGCGCACGGTTCGAATAGGCCTGGTAAAAATTCGGATTGAGCTGGATGGCGGTGTTGAAGTCCTTCAGCGCCGCCTGGTACTGGCCGCCGCGGCCATAGGCCGAGCCGCGCACATTATAGGCTTCCGGATCCTGGGGGTTGCGCTGGATCACCGCCGACAGCGAGGAGATGTTCTCGCTCGAGCCTTGCGCCTTGTCGATGTTGTTGAACTCGCCGGTCGGAACGCTCTGGCAGCTGGCAAGCGCCATCCCGGAAAGCAGGGCTGCCGTCAGGGCGAGGCCGCGCCACGCGGTTCTGCGCTCTACGGTGATTGCGTCCATGTCTGCCCTGTCCTTACTGCGCCGTCTGGTCCGTTCCCCCTCCGAACCGGCATCTCTCCCAACCGGTCCTCTCGGACCGGGTCGAACTCACAACAAAAAGGTGGCGGCGATTCCGCATCGCGCCACCTTGGATATCCTTGGAAAAGGACGAAAAATTGACGTCAGAACCGCGGCGGACGCGGAGCACCGGCACCGGCAGCACCGGCCGCGACCGGACGCGGCGTCATCGGCAGCAGGCCTTCGCGCTGGGCGCGCTTGCGGGCCAGCTTGCGGGCACGGCGCACGGCTTCCGCCTTTTCACGGGCGCGCTTCTCGGAGGGCTTTTCGTAATGTCCGCGCATCTTCATTTCGCGGAAGATGCCTTCGCGCTGCATCTTTTTCTTGAGCGCGCGAAGCGCCTGATCAACATTGTTGTCGCGGACGAGTACCTGCACGTGCAATCCTGTCTTTCGGGTTTGAAATCAACAGGCAAGCGGCCATAGCCGCAAGCCTCCGCGGCGCGTTACACCACGAATTGGGGCGGCTGATAGCAGAATCAAGGGACTCTGTCCACAGCCGATTGAGAGGCGGTGCCGTCCGGGCGGGCACGACAGTCCCACATGGCGGCTTGATTTTTTCAATCTGTGAACTATAGTTCACGAGTGACCATCGTTGAACAAACCGCCGAGTTCCGGGACTGGCTCAAGGGTCTAAACGATATGCGGGCGGCCGAGCGGATTGCGATCCGCGTGGCACGTATCCAGTCCGGACTGATGGGAGACGTGAAGTTCTTCGATGGCATCGGCGAGCTTCGGATAGACTACGGTCCCGGTTACCGACTGTACTTCGTCAAGCGCGGCAGCGCGCTCGTTATCCTGCTCTGCGGCGGCGACAAGTCCTCGCAGAAGCGCGATATCAGGAAGGCCATTGAAATGGCCAAGGAGATCTGAAATGCCCCACGAGACCTTGCCTTTTGATCCTGCCGAACATCTCGGCCGCGCGGAGGCCCAGGCCGAACTTCTTGCCGACGCCTTTGCCACGGGCGATACCGGCTATATCGCGAATGCTCTCGGCATAGTTGCCCGCGCGCGTGGCATGTCCAAGGTGGCGAAAGATGCCGGCGTCACCCGGGAGGCCCTGTACAAGGCACTGAGCCCCGATGGCGACCCGCGCCTCTCGACATTGCTTGGCGTGGTGAAGGCCTTAGGGGTGAAACTCACCGCCGAAAAGACCGAAGCCTGAGGCCGCCGAATCCCGAAACGAAAAAACCCGCCTCGGCGGCGGGTCGCTGGTGTGAATCAGCACCATGGAGAAATTAATAGCATAGCTGCCGGCACAAAGCAAGAACAAAATTCGCCTTGGGCCAGATAGGCGCCGCTACGCCGTGGCCAGGTGGAGCTGCTCGAAACCCTCGAAGAACTCGCCGTAGTCGCAGGTTATTTCCTCGCCGGCGGCAATGTCGCGGGTCGCGGTGGCCCCGCCATATTGCGAAAAGTCGGTGTTCGGCTTGTCGGCGTGGTTCATGAAGCGGCCATTGTCGACCTCATAGACCATGAAG
This sequence comes from Mesorhizobium sp. M1227, assembly GCF_040318315.1. Lineage (NCBI taxonomy): Bacteria > Pseudomonadati > Pseudomonadota > Alphaproteobacteria > Hyphomicrobiales > Phyllobacteriaceae > Mesorhizobium > Mesorhizobium sp. M1227. The sequence goes on along the minus strand of NZ_JAMYLZ010000007.1, from coordinate 162,161 downwards.
CCCGGCCGGTCCGGACTGGGATAGGCATATCTGTCGAGCAATTCCTTGAGGTGCGGCGGCGCCGTCTCGTATCTTTCCATCGGGATCAGCCGGTCGAAGTCCGGATCGAGCCGCCAGATCTGCGCCCCTTTCCGGATCGGCTCGGCGGCGAACACGCCGACGCCTTCGATTGCGCTTGCAGCGATATACGTCCTGATCAGCAGCATGTTTCCAACCCGTTTTCGAGGAGAAGACGGAATCGTCAAATCGCCGGGAAAAGCAAGACCGGTTTTTCCGGCATTGCGGCTGGCGGGCTGACATTGCGGCTGGCGGGCCGACGCCAACCGCGAAACGCTTCACGTCCGGGTGATCGAGACGCCGCCGTCGGCGAACAGCGCCGCGCCGGTGGTGAAGCTCGATGCATCGGAAGCCAGATAGAGCGCCGAGCGGGCGATCTCGTCAGGCTGCGCGACGCGCTTCAAGGCGTGCAGGTTTTCGACGAAGGCTCGCGATTCAGGTGTCTTGAACGTTGCCGAAGGCGTGTCGGTGCCGCCCGGCAGCAGCGCGTTGACTCGAATCCCCTTGGCGCCAAATTCGGCGGCCAGCACCTGCGTCAATCCGATCAGTCCGGCCTTGCTCGCGGCATAGCTGGTCATGTCGGGCATGCCGACCGTGTAGCCGACGAAGGTCGAGGTGAAGATCAACGACCCGCCGCCGCGTTCGACCATCGCCGGCACCTGGTATTTCGCGCCGAGAAAGGCGCTGGTCAGATTGGTATCGAGCGTCTCGCGCCAGCCCTCCAGCGATAGCTCCGAAATCGGCCCCATCCTACCGACCGAGCCGGCATTGTTGAAGGCGATGTCGAGCCCGCCGAATTTCTCGACCGCCAGGTCGACGAGGGCTTTCGCATAGGCTTCGTCACGGACATCGCCGGCAAGAGCGATAGCCGTGCCGTCGGCGTCTTCGATTTCGGCAACCAGCGTATCGAGTTCCGCCTGGCGGCGGGCGGCGACGACGAGCCTGGCGCCTTGCTCGGCAAAGAGCTTGGCCGTGGCGCGGCCGATGCCGGAACTGGCGCCAGTGATGATGGCGACCTTGTCGGTAAGTGCGAACATTTTCTGCATCCTTCTTTCGCGCCGGATTTTGCCGGCAATCGGGATGCTTGGTCGCAAATCGGGCCGGCGCGAGCCACCCGATACCTGCGCTGCCCTCGACAGCCCTTCTTGACGTCCGCTTGCCACCAGGCTACGGATCGTCATCCAAAACTCGCGGGTGGACGCGCCACCCATTCCAATGACCCCCCAAGACATAATGAGCAAGTTGTTGGCCCCCGGCTTCGAGGGCGACAGCGAGTTGACGTCCGCTCTTCAATCGGCATTTGGCAAAGGCTTTCCGTTAGAAAACCTCCGGCCGCTGCTGACGTCCGGCAACCTTCATACGCAGGCCGCCGCCGCGTACTTGGTGGCCGAAGCCAATTCCAAAATGAGTTACAAGATGAATTGCGTCGTCGCGGAGATCGCCGATCTGCTCGACAGTGAATCTTCGGGTATCCGGTTCGACGCGATCGAGGCGCTTCTGGGATGCACGACGCCGGCCGATGGAGCCGTTCTCGGTCGCCTCATGCTGCGGCTGGATGACGAACATGCCGGTGTGCGGTGGGGGGTCGTCCAGTTCATCTGCCTTGCGGAGCGCTGGCAGCTAAGGCTTGCGGTGGAAAATGCCGCTACCCTGCGTCCGGACTCGGCTTTCAAGACACTGGTCAATGCTTATGGTCAATATAACATGCCGAGCACCAAGGACCTGCCACGGTTGCTCGCGCATCCGGATGCCGTGTTGAGGCGCTTTGCTGCGGCAGTGGCTATCAGGCCGCGCCAGGTGATCATCGAGCGCTTCGTGGCCATGGTGGAGCAGTCAGACGATGCGGAAATTCGTAAAATCGCCGCCGATTGCCGTGAGGGTTATTTGCGGCCGATCTATGCAATCGGGCCGTCCATCCTGAAGCGTGCTCCGGCTGACCCGTCAAAAGGCGAAGCTCAGAACAGCGATCAGTGAAAGCACGGCGCAAAACGGCAAGCGCCGTCGCAAACGGTGCAAGGCGACTATTGCTTGAGCAGCCAGCCGAGCCGATCGAGCGAAAATGCGTAGCTGACGGCGATCAGCAGGGCGACGGCAATGCCGGCTGTCGTGTAACCGGCCAGGTGGAATCCCGCAGCGCCGCCGAACAGGATGACGAGCTCGAGTACCAGCCGCAAACCGCCCGGCACCGGAACCGGCGCCCGCCCCGACCGGCTCGGATCGTTCGGCACCGCGAACGTACCCCAGAGCGCGGCGGCAACGAACGGCAATGCCGCGGCAAGGGTCCAGCGCCACATGCCCGCTGAGAGGCTCCAGCCCGCCATGCCGAGGCCGAGCAAAGCGGCGAGTTCCAGCATGAAGCGCAATGTCAGATTCCACCAGACGTTAGCCACCGCCATAATCCTCCGATCGCCAGGCGACGGATAGTGATGGATGGCAATTGCATCAACCAGCCCGCATGCGGCTTTTTCACCACGGCGCAAAACGGCAAGCGCCGTCGCAAACAGTGCAAGGCTGGCAGCGCCGTTTCGCTAGTGATACAGCTCGCGCGCCGGGGTCGACCGATCCGCCCGGCCGCCATTTGCGAGGCCTGCGACGTTGAAGAAATACTCGGTATTCGCCATCGCCCGCGAGGCCATGCGCGGTCACAAGGGCTGGGAGGAACAATGGTCCTCACCGGAGCCGAAGAAGGAGTACGACGTCATCATCGTCGGCGCCGGTGGCCACGGCCTGGCCACCGCCTATTATCTCGCCACCGTGCACGGCGTCACCAACGTCGCGGTATTGGAAAAAGGCTGGCTCGGCGGCGGCAATACCGGCCGCAACACCACCATCATCCGTTCCAATTATCTCTATGACGAAAGCGCCGGCATCTACGACCATGCGCTGAAGCTGTGGGACGGGCTCAGCCAGGAGCTCAACTACAACGTCATGTATTCGCCGCGCGGCGTCATGATGCTCGCCCATAACATCCATGACATCCAGGTCCTGAAGCGGCACGTCCATGCCAACCGGCTGAACGGCATCGACAATGAATGGCTGACGCCGGAGCAGGCCAAGGAATTCTGCCCGCCGCTCAACATTTCGCGCAATGCGCGCTATCCGGTGATGGGCGCCTCCCTGCAGCGCCGCGGCGGCACGGCGCGGCACGATGCCGTCGCCTGGGGCTATGCGCGCGGCGCCTCGGCGCGCGGCGTCCACATCATCCAGAATTGCGAGGTCACCGGCGTCAAACGGGCGCCGAACGGCGCGGTCACCGGTGTCGAGACGACGCGCGGCTTCATCGGTGCCAGGAAGGTCGGCGTGGTTGCCGCCGGGCACTCATCGGTGATCATGAACATGGCTGGCGTGCGCATGCCGCTGGAAAGCTATCCGCTGCAGGCGCTGGTGTCGGAGCCGGTCAAGCCGGTGGTGCCTTGCGTGGTGATGTCGAACACCGTGCATGCCTATATCTCGCAGTCCGACAAGGGCGAACTGGTCATCGGCGCCGGCACCGACCAATATGTCTCCTATTCGCAGACCGGCGGGCTGCACATTTTGCAGCATACGCTGGACGCCATCTGCGAGATGTTCCCGATCTTCACGCGCATGAAGATGCTGCGCTCATGGGGCGGCATCGTCGACGTGACGCCGGACCGTTCGCCGATCCTAGCCAAGACGCCGGTGCCCGGCCTCTATGTCAATTGCGGCTGGGGCACAGGCGGCTTCAAGGCGACGCCGGGTTCGGGCCATGTCTTTGCCCATACGATCGCCAGAGACGATCCGCACCCGATCAACGCGCCCTTCACCATCGAGCGCTTCCGCACCGGCCGCCTCATCGACGAGGCGGCGGCGGCAGCGGTGGCGCACTGATGATGACCGAGATGGCCGTCGCCATGCCGCTGATGCTCGCCGGCGAGCAAGGCCTGTTCCATATCCCCACGCCAGAGGAGGTGCGCCTGCAGCCCATCAGCCGCGCCGGCAATGAAGCAGATTGGCCGTTTTCCGTCGACGAGGGTGTACTCGCCTGCACCTGGAGCGCCGGTCAGAGAGTGGTCACCTTTATGGAGAACCGGCCAGCCGATCTCGAGGAGGGCGAAAAATTCGAGCGGCGCTACGTCATCGTGACGACCGAACCGATGACGCTTTCGGTCGGCAATATGGCGTATCGCGACCTTTTCCGCCCGGTAGCCAGCATCGAGGAGCGCATCCGGCTGGTCGCGCCCTTCGTGACGATGGGCCAGAGGCTTTGCGACCAACCTGCCGGCGCTCGCGTCGGCCACGGCGAACTGTAGGACCAACCATGCTTCTCATCCGCTGCCCCTATTGCGAGGAAGAGCGTCCGGAGCTCGAATTCCGCAACGCCGGCGAGGCGCATATCGCGCGTTCCCCAAACATCGCCAGCGAGAGCGACGACGATTTTGAAAAGTTCTTCTTCATCCGCTCAAACCCCAAGGGGATCATCTATGAGCGCTGGCGGCACATGCATGGCTGCGCGCGGTTCTTCAACGCCGTGCGCGACACCGTCAGCGACAGGTTCCTGATGACCTACAAGGCCGGCGAGCCGAAGCCCGTAAAGCTGCCGGGAGCCGCCAAATGAGCGCCACGTTCCGCATTGCCGGCGCCGGGCGGCTCAAACAGGCAAAGATAGCTGGCTTCAGCTTCGACGGCCGCCCCTATACCGGCATCGAGGGCGATACGTTGGCCTCGGCGCTGCTTGCAAACGGCGTCCATCTCGTCGGCCGCTCGTTCAAGTACCACCGGCCGCGCGGCTTGCTGTCGGCCGGCGCCGAAGAGCCGAACGCGCTGGTCGAGATCAAGCGCGACGCGGCACGCAAGACGCCGAACGTGCGTGCCACGGTGCAGGAGCTCTATGACGGATTGACCGCACAGTCGCAGAACCGCTGGCCGTCGCTCGCTTTCGACGTCGGTGCCGTCAGCAGTATTGCCTCGCCGATGCTTTCGGCCGGCTTCTACTACAAGACCTTCATGTGGCCGAAGGCTGCGTGGAAAAACCTCTACGAACCCAAGATCCGCGCCGCCGCCGGTCTTGGCGTCGCTCCTGACCAGCCGGATCCCGACCACTATTCGGCGCGCTTCGCCCATTGCGAGGTGCTGGTGCTTGGCGGCGGTGCCGCGGGCATCGCCGCGGCATTGGCCGCGGCCGAGACCGGCGCGCGCGTCATCCTTGCCGACGAGCAGGCGGAATTCGGCGGCAGCCTGCGCTTCGAGAGCGGCGCGAAGATCGAAGGCCAGGACGGTTTTTCCTGGGCGCAATCGGCTCTCGCCAAGTTGAGCGCGATGGACAATGTCCGCGTGCTGCCGCGTACCACGGCCTTCGGCTATTACGCGCAGAATTTCGTCGGGCTGGTCGAGCGCGTCAGCGACCATCTGCAGAACCCCGGCCGCGACCTGCCGCGCGAGCGGCTGTGGCAGGTTCGCGCTAAACGCGTGGTACTGGCGACCGGCGCCATCGAGCGCCACATGGTGTTTGCCGACAACGACCGGCCGGGCATCATGCTGGCGTCGGCGGCGCGCACCTATCTCAACCATTACGGCGTCGCCGTCGGCAGGAATATCGGCGTCTATACGGCGAACGATTCCGCCTATGCGGCGGCGATCGACCTGAAAAAGGCCGGCATCAACGTGGCGGCGATCGTCGACCTGCGCGACAACCCGACCGGGCCGGCGATCGACGAGGCGAGGGCGCTCGGCATCGAGGTCAATTTCGGCCGCGCGGTGATCCGCGCCGGCGGCAAATTGCGGGTGTCGTCGATGACCGTGCAGCCGAAGAATGGCGGCGGCGAGCGCACCATCCCGGTTGACGCGATTCTGATGTCGGCCGGCTGGACGCCATCGGTGCATCTGTTCTCGCAATCGCGCGGCAAGGTCGCCTTCAATGACGAGACCAAGCGCTTCGTGCCCGGAATTTATGCGCAGGACTGCGTCTCGGTCGGCGCCTGCAACGGTACCGACGGGCTGTCGGCGACGATCGACGAGGCCTATGCAGCGGGCGCCAAGGCGGCCAAGGACGCCGGCAGCAGGCCGGCCAAGGGCTCCAAGCCGAAGGTCAACGCCGGCGAGAGCTGGTCGCGCGGCATGCTGGGTGCAGCACCCGGTGCCGGATCGGAGACGACGGTCAAGGCGTTTGTCGACTTCCAGAACGACGTCACCGCCAAGGACATCCGCCAGGCAGTGCACGAGGGCATGCGCTCGATCGAGCACGTCAAGCGCTTCACCACCAATGGCATGGCGACCGACCAGGGCAAGACCTCCAACATGCACGGCCTGGCGATTGCCGCCGAGACGTTGGGCAAGCCGATCCCGCAGGTCGGGCTGACGACGTTCCGCGCGCCCTATACGCCGGTGACATTCGGCTCGATCGTCGGCCACGCGCGGGGTCCCCTGTTCGACCCGACCCGCAAGACGGCGATCCATCCCTGGGCCGAGCGCCAGGGCGCTGTATTCGAGGATGTCGGCCAGTGGAAGCGCGCCTGGTATTTCCCGAAGCCGGGCGAGGACATACATGCCGCCGTCGACCGCGAATGCATAACGGTGCGCAAGACGGCCGGCCTGTTTGACGCCTCGACGCTGGGCAAGATCGAGGTGGTCGGGCCGGATGCGGCCAAATTCATGGAACTGCTCTACACCAATCCATGGGAGAAGCTCGAGCCCGGCCGCTGCCGGTACGGCATCATGCTGCGCGAGGACGGCTTCATCTATGACGACGGTGTCGTCGGCAGGCTTGCACCCGACCGTTTCCATGTGACGACGACGACGGGCGGCGCGCCGCGGGTCATGAACCATATGGAAGACTATCTCCAGACCGAGTTCCCGCATCTCAACGTCTGGCTGACCTCGATCACCGAGCAGTGGGCGGTGATTGCCGTGCAGGGACCGAAGTCTCGCGACATCATTGCGCCGCTGGTCGAGGGCATCGACATGTCGGATGAGGCGCTGCCGCATATGTCGGTGCGCGAAGGCAGGATCTGCGGCGTGCCGACAAGGCTGTTTCGCATGTCGTTCAGCGGTGAGCGCGGCTTCGAGGTCAACGTGCCGGCCGATTATGGCGAGGCGGTCTGGGAAGCGCTATGGGCCGAGGGCCAGAAGCACGGAGCCTGTGCCTACGGCACCGAGTCGATGCATGTGCTGCGCGCCGAAAAGGGCTACATCATCGTCGGCCAGGATACCGACGGGACGGTGACGCCGAACGATGCCGGGCTCGACTGGGCCGTCGGCAAGAAGAAGACCGATTTCGTCGGCATTCGCGGCATGGCGCGGCCGGACCTGGTCGCCAAGGGCCGCAAGCAGCTTGTCGGCCTGAAGACCAGGGATCCCAAGGTGGTGCTGGAGGAGGGCGCGCAGATCGTCGCGGACCCGAAGCAGGCAATCCCGATGAAGATGATTGGCCATGTCACCTCGAGCTATTGGTCGCAAAATTGCGGCCGCTCGATCGCGCTGGGGCTGGTCGCCGGCGGCCGCGATCGGACGGGCGAGACGCTCTATGTGCCGATGCCGGACGGGATGATCGAGGTGGAGGTCACCGGCATGGTGTTCTTCGACGAGAAGGGGGAGCGCCTCAATGGCTAAAGCCGCTTTGAAAACCGACGCCGCCGGACCCTCAGTCGAACGCCGTCCAGCTCTCGCCGGCCAGTCGCTTTCCGCCGCCGGCGTTACACTTGCCGTGCTGCCGCCGGCCGAGCGCATATCGCTGCGCGCGCCGGAAGCCTCGATTGCGGCACTTTCGAAAGCGCTCGGCGTCGTCCTGCCGCAAAGGCCGAAAACCTCGGCGGCAAAGGCCGGACGCACGGCCTTGTGGCTCGGGCCGGACGAATGGCTGGTCATCGACGAGAGCGGAAAAGATCCGCTCGCCGACTGCGCCAGCATTTCCGTACTGCATTCGGCGGTCGGCATCTCGCACCGCAACGTCGCCATATCGGTTACCGGTCCGGCTGCCGCGGCGACGATCAATGCCGGCTGCCCGCAGGATCTGTCGCTCGACGTCTTTCCGGTCGGGGCGGCGTCGCGTACCATTCTCGGCAAGGTCGAAATCGTGCTGTTGCGCACGGCGGCCGACGCGTTCCGCGTCGAATGCTGGCGTTCCTTTTCCGATTATGTCTTTACTTTTCTGTCGGAGGCGGCGCGCGACGCGGCAGCATAGGCATGTTCGCCGCGCCCGCCCGTTCTGCGACAGCGAGCCGAGGGAGAACGCAAATGCCGCCGAACTCCGCGCCGAAGTCGCCGGTCAAGACGCCGGCCGTGCGCTCTTTCGAAGACGAGCAGCGCACTGGGACGGATATCGAAGAGGAACTCGAGGAAGGCCTCGAGGATACATTCCCGGCCAGCGATCCGGTATCGATCACCGGAACGGCCATTCCCGGCGCACCGGCAAGACCCGGCAAGCCCAAAAGGGTGGTGGGACAGAAGCGCAAGAAGTGATCTGCGCGGGGTGACAAAAAGCAGGGCTGAGGCAGCACGATGGGCGGCCGGTAATTGCTGCCGCCCTTTCGGTTCATCACCGCGTGTTGTCGCCCGTCGGCTCAGAAGCTGCTTGGCACGATCCACGGGTCGATGCCGATGCCGAGCCTCGGGCCCTTGCTGCCGGCCTTGTGGGCCGCGGCATCGGCGTTTTCAAGCGATCCGGTCGGCGCGCAATCGAGCTTCACATCAGCCTTGGTGTCGATGCAGGCCGCTTCTTGCTTGCCTGTCTGACTGCTGCCGGCAAATGCGGCGCCAGAGAGCGCCAGCAGGGCGGCGAGCGTGAGGATTGCCTTCTTCATCGTCGGTCTCCGGTTCAGCTATTGAATTTCTCGTACTTGTACGGTATTGCGTACAGATACGCCCTGGACTCCCGATGTTCAAGCAGAATCGTACGCGTACGGAGAATTGCCGAACGCTCGGCGCTGTGGCGCGGATCGTTCGGAGAAGATCCTGCAGATCGGGAGGAGCGCCGCTCTTCAGCAGTTGACGGGCGGCGTGAGCGGCGCAATCTCGTGCGCGGCGATGGCTTCGAGCATGATGTCGCCGATCCGTGTGATGAACGTCGTCTGGTCGCCGAACGGGTAGAACGGGAAGGTGATCAGCAGCGAGATGGCGCCGTGGCCGACCGCCCACAGCATGGTGGCGATGGCGCGTGGATCGCCTTTGAGCCTGCCGGCGGCAACGCAGGCTTCGACCCTCTCGATCAGCACTTTCATCGCCGGGTTGCCGCCTTCCATCTCGGCAAAGGTCTTGCCGGTCGGCGGCTTGACTTTTTCGGTCATGAACACGGTGCGGTACTCGTTGGGATTTTCCAGCCCGAAGGCGGCGTATTCGACAAGCACCGCCTTGAGCGCCTCGATCGGGTCGTCGGCCGTATGATTTGCGATGCGCCTGGCCAGGGTCTCGAAGGCATCCTCGGCCAGCGCGAACAGGATGTCCTGCTTGTCGGCGAAATAGGAATAGACCGACATCGGCGCATAGCCGACGCGCTTGGCGAGCTTGCGGATGGTGAGGCCGTCATAGCCTTCTTCCTGGACAAGCTTGTGCGCGGCGTCGACAAGTTCGGAACGCAGTTCGGCCTTTTGTTTTTCGCGGCGCTCCTGGACGCTTAGCTGCAACTTTCTACTGCCTTATGACTGATGCTGGATGCAGCATATATACGCTGTACGGCGTCGGGCAAGGGCGGTGTGAAGCAGAGGCTTGACCTCACAAAACGATGTAACCAGGCAATAAAGCCGGCAACATCGGACTGTTACAGACAAAGACTAATTCGCGGCTCTGCAAAAATTTCGTTTCGGGAGGCCGTTATGACCGGAACTGAGCTTTCGTCCGGCGTGCCGGACGTGGACCCGCTTTCTCATCGCGCCAGGATGGCGCTCAGGCGCGTCGTCATGGTCGCATGGCTGGCGATCGCGCTCGGCTTCGCCATGGAAGCTCTCATTCTGACCGTCAGATTTGCGGCAGGTGCCTACCCGGCGACGACGCAGGTTCTGATCGAACTGGCGCAAGGCGTGACCTGGTCGTTCTTCGTCTGCGCGGGCGTCAGCCTCGGCACGGCGCTCACCAAGGTGCGAGCCTCGCTCGGTGGCCTGATCGGTGCGATTTCGGCGCCACTGGCGATGGGCATCGCCAAAGGGACGCAAAAGGTTATGGTCAGCGCGCTGGACGCGGCGGCAAAGCCGGCCATCCTGTCGCTCACGACGCTCGGTGTGCTGCGGGCTATCGAATACGGGCTGCTCGGCTGGGCACTGGCGTCGCTGGCATCGAAGGAAGAACCGCGTCCGCTCCATTTCGCGCTGGCAGGCGCCCTGATAGGCGCGGTATTCGGCGGCGGCATCACGGTGCTGACCATCGAGACGGCCGCGGCGAACGACGCTGCTCTCGCAATGCCACAGGCGATCGCAACCGGCCTCAACGAGATCGTGTTCCCAATCGGTTGTTCACTGGTCGTCTACATTGCGCTGCAGGTCAGCCGCCACATGAAGTACGTCGCGGCCGAAGCCAAATAGGTTTGGCACAGATAGATTCGGGCTTCTCCGCCCGACGAGAGTCAGACCGCTTCCGGCTGGCGTTCGATCAGCGTCAGCGTCAGCCAGCGCGCGGTCAGCGCCGGTTTCTTCGAGCCCTCGATCTCGATCGTCACGTCGTGCGCCGTCTGCACCCACCCCGACGGCCTGACCTTGACGTCGGCCAGCACGAAACGGGTGCGGATGCGCGAGCCGGTCTTCACCGGCGCCAGGAAGCGCAGCGAATCGAAGCCATGATTGACGCCCATCTTGCTGTTTTCCAGCGGCGGCATGGTTTCGAAGGTCATCGCCGACAACAGCGAAAGCGACAGGAAGCCATGCGCGATGGTGCCGCCGAACGGTGTTTCGCGGCTGGCGCGTTCCGGATCGCAATGGATGAACTGATGGTCGTCGGTGGCATCGGCGAACTGGTCGATCATGCGCTGGGTGACGACCCGCCATGGCGACACGCCGACTTCCTTGCCGACGTTGGCCAGAAGCACATCGAGACTGATCGGTTCCACGCTGATGTCCTCCATCTTCACCCCCGGCATTTCGTTGCCGGATGGCGTGCGTCTCATTCCTTGAACAATGTCAGCCCGTGTTGCACCGACTGCCCGCCATCGATCGGCAGGATGGCGCCGGTGACATAGCTGCCGGCCCGGCTGCACAAATAGAGCGTTGCGCCGGCAATGTCATCCGGTGCGCCGATGCGGCCGATCGGAACGTGGTTGCCGATGTGTCTTGCCTGGTCCTCGGTGCCGGTGGCGAAGGCCGTCATCCGGCTCTGGAAAGGGCCAGGCGCAAAGGCGTTGACGGTGATGCGGCGGGCGGCGAACTCGATTGCCAGGATGCGCGTCAGGTGGTGAACCGCGGCCTTCGAGGCCGAGTAGGAGTAGGCATCTTCGGCCAACGGCTGCGTGCCCATCACCGATCCGAGGTTGATCACCCGGGCCGGGTCGGCATCGCCGGCGGCCGCCTCGAGCAGAGGCAGCAATTCGCGCGTCAGGTGGAAGACCGCGCTGACGTTGACGCCGAACACCTTGGCCCAGGCATGGTAGGGAAAGCTTTCCAGCGGCGCGCCCCAGGAGATGCCGGCATTGTTGACCAGGATATGCAGCCGCTCGGTCCGCGCCCTGACCTCGGCCACAAGCGCCGCAATGCCGGCCTCGCTGGAGACGTCGCCGGCAAAACCTTCCGCCCGGCCGGATGCGCCAAGTCCGTTCAACTCGCCGGCAACCTTGGCGCAGTCCTCGCCCTTGCGCGAGGCAATCATCACCGAGGCGCCGGCCATGACCAGAGCGGTCGCCGCCATGCGGCCGATGCCGGTCGCGGCGCCGGTGACCAGCGCCGTCTTGCCGGCGACTGAGAACAGCTCGTCCAGATAGCTCATCGAATTCCTCCGCGCAGTTCACCGCGCTTTGGTTCAAGGAAGCGGCTTCACGTCGACAAGGTTAGCCGAACTTCGATCATGCTTGCCATGGGTAAAGTAGCTGGAGTGGGGCACGCTTAGCGGCTGAATGGTTAAGCCCGAAATGCAAGGTGGTCATTCGGCCGTGACATGGGTCGGATGAATGATGCGGCCGTGCCCGTTAGCGAGCACCTTGGTAAGCGGTTCATTTCGCACGTGAACCAGTCGTCATTACTCCTCCGCCCAAGCCGCAGGCGGGTCTTGAGGAGTTGGGAGGTGGCCGAGCAGTGGGGCGGGACTGATATTCGCAGTCGTGGACGGGGACTATGCTGTCGGGGGGAAAGCCATGGGTAAGAAACAACGCACCGTCCTGCTGGCAGCGGTGGTTGCGACTGTCTTTGGCGTCCTTTTGCTGATCCTGATCCTGCAGATGATCAGTTTTCTAGTGGACTAGACCGAAGCGAAAGGCGTGCCTTTCCGGAGGAGCTCTACCGCAGGCTTTCCAGTTCGCGGATGCGTTTGGCGCCGTCGGCTTCGAGCTGCCTTGTGACCGCGCCGATCAGGGCTTCGGCAACGACGAAAAGCGCGGCGGATGAGTCCCAGGCCGAAGGCACGGCGGTGCGCCCGGCGATGACATGGCGGGCGAAGCGGGCGATCGGCGACAGCCACTGGTCGGTAAACAGCACGATCTGCACGCCGCGCTGGTTGGCCGTCTCGGCGAAACGGACCAAGCTGTCCTGGTAGCGCCTGATGTCGAAGATCACCAGCACGTCGCGCTTGCCCATGTCGATCAGTCGGTCGCGCCAGACGCTTTCCTGCCCGCCGAGGTGAAAAACGTTGGGCTGGATGATGGCGAGGTGGGCGGCCATGTAGCGCGCCAGCGGGTCGGTGAAGCGGCCGCCGATCAGGAATGTCTTGCCGCGCCGGTCGGCTAGCTTGGCGACGATGTCGGCAAGCTGTTTGTCCGAGAGATGCCGGAATGTCTCGCGCATGTTGTCGAGGGTCGCCTCCAGCATCGGCGACACGGCGCTGCTGCCCTGCGAGGGGGGATTGAGCGTGCGCGAAGCCGGCGACTGCAATTGCGCCGCCAGCTCGTCTTGCAGCGCCGACTGGAATTCCGGATAGTTCTGGAAGCCGAGCCGGGCGACGAAACGCAGGATCGTCGGCGATGATACGCCGGCCGTAGCCGAGAATTCGGCGACTGTCTTCAGCCCGATCAGCGGATAGCTGGCGATCAGCGCTTGCGCTGCGCGCCGCTCGCCGGCCGGCATGGTGCCGATACGGTCGGAGATCAGTTCGGCAATGCTCGAAACCATGCTTTTTCCCCACCCTGGCCGTGCCGTTAGCGCATTATCGAAATCGCGTTTGACAAAGCCGGCCAAACTGTATGAAATCATCCGCAGGGACGCAATGAGGCAAAATACGTAACATACGATACAGCGCTCCCCGGGGACAGCAGACAATGGAGACAGCACGGCCCGCCAGCCTTGCATCGCCTGAAACCGTAAGGGTGACGAACCCCGGCGGATCAAGCCCTTTCGTGCTGACCTGCGACCACGCCTCCAATTTCCTTCCACCGGAATTCGGAACGCTCGGCCTTGCCGCCGAGGAACTTTCCCGCCACATCGCCTGGGATCCCGGCGCCTTGCCGGTGGCGCGCCGCATGGCCGAGGCGCTCGATGCGACGCTGGTCGAGACCTGCATCTCGCGGCTCATCATCGACTGCAACCGCCCGCTCGACGCGCCGGACCTGATAGTGACGGTCAGCGCCAGCGAAAAAACCGTGGTCCCGGCCAACCAGGGACTTTCGGCCGACCAGCGGGAGGCGCGCATCGCGCTGGCGTGGCGACCGTTTCACGAGCGGATCGCAACGGTCATCGACGAGCGCCTGGCGGCCGGGCGGGAGACCAGGCTGGTCTCGATCCATTCCTTCACGCCGCTCTACAAAGGCAAAAGCCGGCCCTGGCACATCGGCATCATCCACGACGAGGATCGCCGGCTGGCGGCGCCGCTGATCGCGACACTGAAGCGGCTTGCCGGCGTCAGCGTCGGCGTCAACGAACCCTATTCGCCGGCCGACCGGGTCTATTTCACGCTGGAACGCCATGCGCGCTCGCGCGGGCTGCCCTGCGCAATGATTGAAATCCGCAACGACGAGATCGCCGGCGCGGCCGGGCAGCGGAAATGGGCGGATCTGCTCACCGGTATTTTTCTCAATCTGGAGCCCGAAGCGGCCAAGGACTCCAGACCAAGCGCAGTCGGAAAGTCAGTTCAATCGGCCAGCTAAGAAACCAAAAGGGGACTTTAAAATGGTAGCACCGGGTTACAGCGAAGTTGACAAGAAGGAGGACCTGAAAGTTCTCCACGGAATGGGCTATGCTCAGGAACTGTCGCGAAGCATGAGCCGCTTCTCGAATTTCGCGATCTCGTTCTCGATCATCTGCATCCTCTCAGGCGGCATCAATTCCTTCGCGCAAGCGACGTCGTCCATCGGTGGCGCCGGCGCTGGCATCGGCTGGATCGTCGGGTGCATGGTTTCGGGATTTTTCGCGCTCGCCATGGCCCAGATCGCCTCTGCATTTCCGACCGCCGGCGGCCTCTATCACTGGGCATCCATCCTAGGGAACCGTTTCACTGGCTGGCTCACCGCATGGCTCAATCTGCTCGGCCTGATCACCGTGCTCGGCGCCATCAACATCGGTACTGCTTTCTTCTTCGTCGGCACTTTCGGCGGAGCCTTCGGCATGACTGGCACGCCTGGTGAGATCGTCGGGTTTGTCGCCTTCATCACCGTGTTGCAGGCGCTGCTCAATCATTTCGGCATCAAATTGACGGCTATGTTGACGGACGCCTCCGGCTTCCTGATCCTGGCAACGACAGCCGTGCTGATCGTCGCCTGCCTGATGTTTGCTCCAGCGATCGACATCACACGGCTGTGGACGTTCACGAACTATTCGGGCGACGCGGGCGGCGGTGTTTTCCCGCAGTCCGATTCCATGACGTATCTCTTCCTGCTCTGCCTGCTGCTGCCGGTTTACACCATCACTGGCTATGACGCGTCGGCGCATACTTCGGAAGAAACGTTGAGGGCGGCGCACTCGGTTCCGCGGGCAATCGTTTCGTCCGTAGTCTGGTCGTCGCTGATCGGCTGGGTGATGCTGTGCGCGATCGTACTGGCGATTCCGGATCTGGCGGCCGGCGCCAAGCAGGGCTGGAGCGTGTTCTTCGCCACGATGGACGCGATCTTGCCGGCGTGGCTGAAGACACTGCTCTATCTGGGCATCCTGATCGCGCAGTTCCTCTGCGGTCTGGCAACGGTCACCTCTGCCTCGCGCATGCTTTTCGCCTTCTCGCGTGACGGCGGCATGCCGGTCGGCTCGGCCTCGCTAGCCAAGGTCAGCCCGACCTGGCGCACGCCGGTCAATGCGATTTGGACGGCTGCTGTGCTCGAGGTAATCTATGTCTTTCTTGCCCAGTTCATCTCGGTCGGCGGCACGAACATCTATACCATCGTCGTCAATTCGACATTGGTGTTCCTGTTTCTGTCCTTCATCATTCCGATCGTGCTCGGCATGATGGCTTTCGGAACGGAAAAATGGCCGAACCCCGGCCCATGGAACCTCGGCGCCGGCCTGTTCAAGCTGTTTTGCATCCTGTCGGTCATCGGCATGGCGATCATCTTCTACATCGCCATCCAGCCGCCGAACGACAAAGTGCTCTATATCACCTTGGGCTTCATTGTGCTGACCGCGGTGCTTTGGTTCGGTTTCGAGAACCGCCGCTTCCAGGGTCCGCCCATCGGCGACCAGATCGCAAAGCGTCAGGCGGCGATCAAGGCAGCCGAGCTAGCCATAGGCGAAGCCGGCGCCTGACCCCCTCTCACGACCATGGCCGGCATTCGCGCCGGCCGTGGTTTTCGTTTCCTTTTCAAAGTGACAAGCCCGAAACGACAAAGCGCTGGAGTGCCAAAGGAATGGCCGGAAATTTCTCGTTCGATCAGTTGAAGCAAGCGGTCTCCAGCGGCGAGGTCGACACGGTGCTGGCCTGCATCGTCGATATGCAGGGGCGGCTCGCGGGAAAGCGGTTCCTGGCCCGTTATTTCGTCGATTCCGCGCATGACGAGACGCATGGCTGCAACTATCTCTTGGCGGCAGACATCGATATGGAACCGGTGCCCGGCTACAAGGCGGCGAGCTGGTCGAAGGGTTATGGCGATTTCGTCATGAAGCCGGACCTTGCGACGCTGCGGCTCGTTCCGTGGCTGGAGAAGACGGCGCTGGTGATCTGCGACGTGCTCGACCACCATACCCATGACGACCTGGCGCATTCGCCGCGCGCCATGCTGAAGAAGCAGGTCAAGCGGCTGCAGGATCGCGGCTATATCGGCTATTTCGCTTCCGAGCTCGAATTCTATCTGTTCAGCGAAACCTACGATTCCGCCCGCAAGAAGCACTGGCAGGGCCTCGAGACGGCATCGCCCTACATCGGCGACTACCAGATCGGCATCACCACCAAGGAAGAAGGCGTCATGCGCCGGCTGCGCAACGAGATGGAGGCGGCCGGCATCCCGATCGAGAATTCGAAGGGCGAGTGGGGGCCAGGCCAGGAAGAGATCAATGTCCGTTACGCCGAGGCGCTCGACATGGCCGACCGCCACGTCATCCTGAAGAACGGCGCCAAGGAAATCGCCGAGTCCGAAGGCAAGGCGATCTCGTTCATGGCCAAGTACAATTACGGGCTCGCCGGCAATTCCAGCCACATCCATAATTCGCTGTGGAGCGCCGACGGCAAGACGCCGTTGTTCTACGACAAAAATGCCGAGTGGACGCTGTCGACACTCGGCCAGCAATGGGCGGCCGGCCAGCTCAAATATGCCAAGGAATTCACCTGGTTCCTGGCGCCCTACATCAACTCCTACAAGCGCTTCCAGGCCGGCACCTTTGCGCCGACCAAGATCATGTGGAGCGAGGACAACCGCACCGCCGGTTTCCGTCTTTGCGGCGAGGGCACCAAGGGCATCCGCATGGAATGCCGCATCGGCGGCGCCGATTTGAACCCCTATCTGGCTTTCGCCGCGCTGATCGCGGCCGGGCTTGCCGGCATCGATGAAAAGCTTGAACTGCAGAAGCCCTTCGTCGGTGATGCCTACCAGGCCTCGCAGCTGCCTGAAATTCCAAAGACATTGCGCGACGCCACCGCGACGCTGGCGGAATCGAAAATGCTGAGGCAAGCGCTCGGCGACGATGTGCTGGAACATTACGTCCACACGGCACACTGGGAACAGTTCGAGTACGACCGCCGGATTACGGACTGGGAACTGCACAGGGGGTTCGAGCGGTATTGAATAATCTGGCAACGTTGGCGCCGCTCCTCACCCTCAGCCTCTCCCGTGAAGAACGGGGGAGAGGGGGCCCGCCGCTGAGCTTGTCCCTTCTCCCCGTCAGTATACGGGAAAAGGTGCCGGCAGGCGGATGAGGGGCGGCGCTAACCAACGACATTATTGTAGAATGCGAGGACCCAAGGCATGACCGAAACGGTCAAGATAAAATCCCCCGTCGACGGTTCGATCTATGCCGAACGGCCTCTTGCCACCGACCAGGCGATCGGTGCCGCGGTCGAACGTGCCAAGGCGGCACAGGAGAAGTGGGCTGAGACGCCGGTCATCGAGCGCGGCAAATACATGCTTGCCATGCTGGAAGCGCTGGTCGCCATGACCGACGAGATCGTGCCGGAGATCGCCTGGCAGATGGGCCGGCCGGTGCGCTATGGCGGCGAGTTCGGCGGCGTCAGGGAACGCGTCAGCTACATGGTCGAGATCGCCGAGGCGGCCCTGAAGCCGGTCATGGCCTCCAATCCGAAGGACGGCTTTCGCCGCTATGTGAAGAAGGTGCCACTCGGCGTGGTCATGGTGATCGCGCCGTGGAACTATCCCTATCTCACTGCCGTCAACACCATCGTGCCGGCGCTGATGGCGGGCAGCGCTGTCATCCTCAAGCATGCGGCACAGACATTGTTGGTCGGCGAGCGGTTTCAGCAGGCGTTTGATAAGGCCGGCCTGCCCAAGGGCCTGTTCCAGAACCTCGTCCTGAACCACGCGCAGACCGAAAGGCTGCTCGGCTCCGGCAAGATCGACCATGTCAACTTCACCGGCTCGGTCGCCGGCGGCCGCGCCATCGAGAAGGCGGCGGCGGGCACCTTCATGACGCTCGGCCTCGAACTCGGCGGCAAGGATCCGGCCTATGTGCTGCCGGACGCAAAGATGGACCATGCCGTTGCCAATCTGGTCGACGGCGCTTTCTACAATTCCGGCCAGTGCTGCTGCGGCATCGAGCGCGTCTATGTGCATGAGACGGTCTACGATGAATTCGTCGAGGGCTTCATTGCCGAGACCAGGAACTACGTCGTCGGCAATCCGCTCGACCAGGCGACCACCATGGGGCCGATGGCGCAGGCGCGCTTCGCCGACCTGATCCGCGAGCAGAAGGCCGAGGCGTTGCGCAAGGGCGCCAGGGCGCACATCGATATGAAGGTGGCCAACGACAGGCAAGGTTCGCCCTATCTGGCGCCGGAAGTGCTGACCCAGGTCGACCACCAGATGAGCGTCATGCGCGAGGAAAGCTTTGGCCCGATCGTCGGCATCATGAAGGTGCGCAACGACGAGGAGGCGATCGCGCTGATGAACGACAGCCCCTATGGGCTGACGGCCTCGATCTGGACGCGCGACATTGAGCATGCGGCGGCGATCGGCGATCGTGTCGAGACCGGCACCGTGTTCATGAACCGCTGCGACTATCTCGACCCGGCGCTGGTCTGGACCGGCGTCAAGGACACCGGCAAGGGCGCGGCACTGTCGGCCATCGGCTACGACAATCTGACCAGGCCGAAATCATACCATCTGCGCGAGGTGATCTAAGGTGGCGATCGACAGGCATGCGATCGCTGTTGAGGGGGAGTAATGGCGGATACACAACAATCGGCGCTGCCAGATGGTGAGGGTCCCGAGGGTATCGGCGGATGGCTTGTCCTGCCGATGCTCGGGTTGATGCTCACGCCGATACTGGGATTGGTACAACTGCACAATACCGACTATCTCGGCTTCGACTGGCAGGCCTTCAGTTTTTCTCAAGGTGCGCTGCTCGTTGCCGAACTGGTGACAGCAGGCGTTCTAAGCCTTACAGCCCCGGTCCTGTTATTGTTCTTCATGTTCAAGCGCTGGGAGATATTCCCGGGCTGGTACATGATTTGGGCAGTCGCGATGCCGGTATATGCCATCCTCGACCCATGGGCCGCGCATCTGGTTTTTCGCGAGAGCTTTCCAACCTTGGCTGATGCGTTCGACGGCGAAACGATGCGCGGAATTTACCGTTCCGTCTGGGCCGCAGCCGTCTGGATTCCGTACATGATGCGGTCAGACCGTGTGGCCAATACCTTTGTGAATTGACGACATCCGAGAGCACGAAAGCAGTCAAGAAGGTCGAAATGACAAAACTCGTTTCCAAATGGAATTACCCGACGACCGTCCGCTTCGGCGCCGGACGCATCAAGGAGCTGCCGGAGGTGCTGGCGGCGACCGGCATCAAGCGGCCGCTGTTCGTCACTGATCCGGGGCTGGCCAAATTGCCGGTCGTCGCCTCGACGCTGAAAATACTGGACGACGCCAAGGTGCCGTATGGCGTATTTTCCGAGGTCAAGCCGAACCCGGTGGATTCCAACCTGACCGCCGGCATTGCCGTGTTCAAGAAGGGCAAGCATGACGGCGTCATTGCCTTTGGCGGCGGCTCGGCGCTCGACCTCGGCAAGCTGATCGCCTTCCAGGCCGGGCAGACGCGGCCGGTCTGGGATTTCGAGGATGTCGGCGACTGGTGGACGCGCGCCGATGCCGATGCGATCGCGCCGATCATCGCCGTGCCGACCACGGCCGGCACCGGCTCGGAGGTCGGCCGCGCCGGCGTCATCACCAATGAGGCGACCCATACCAAGAAGGTCATCTTCCATCCAAAGCTTTTGCCGGCGATCGTCATTGCCGATCCGGAGCTGTCGGTCGGCATGCCGGGCTTCATCACCGCCGGCACCGGCATGGATGCGCTTGCCCATTGCCTCGAAGCCTATTGCGCGCCGGGCTATCACCCGATGGCCGACGGCATCGCCGTGGAAGGCATAAGGCTGGTCTTCGAAAACCTGCCGAAAGCCTATGGCAACGGCAAGGATCTGGTCGCCCGCGCCAACATGATGAGCGCCGCTGCCATGGGAGCGGCCGCCTTCCAGAAAGGGCTTGGAGCGATTCATTCGCTGTCGCATCCGATCGGCGCGCTCTACGACACCCATCATGGCATGACCAACGCCGTGTTCATGCCCTACGTGCTGGCCTTCAACCGAGAGGCGATCGAGCCGCGCATAGCCCGGCTCGCCGCCTATTGCGGCATCAAGGGCGGCTTCGACGGTTTTGCCAAGGCTGTTGTCAAGCTGCGCAAGGAGCTCAAGGTGCCGCACGCGCTGCCCGGCCTGATCAAGGGGCTCGACATGGACAAGAAACGCAAGGGCCTGATTGCCGACATGGCGGTGGTCGATCCGACCGCCGGCGGCAACCCGGTCAAGCTGACCAAGAAGGCGGCGCTGACGCTGCTCGAAAACGCCATCGCCGGCACCGTCTGAGAAATTTTCGCATCGGAAATCGACTTGGGAAAAGAGGCAAAGGAAAGGGGGAAAGATGAAAGGCAAGATCGAAACTAGTTAGCCGGAAAAAGAATCGCGAAGCGATTGCTACAGTCGGTTAAAAAGAGTTTACTTTTTCATACTGCGGGGCATCGCTTTCACAAAGCTTTCATCTGGCTGTCACACGAAAACGATACCGCATCGCAGGCGTCCAACGGCGTCAGTTCAACGGAGAGAACACATGTTCAAATTCACGGGAAAACTGCTTTCCCTTTCGGCCGTCGCCCTGATGGCGACCTCTGCCATCTCGTCGGCCCAGTCCATGGATGAACTGGTCGCCGCAGCCAAGACTGAAGGCCAGCTCACCACCATCGCGCTGCCGCATGACTGGTGCGGCTACGGCGCGGTCATCGACGGCTTCAAGGCAAAATATCCGGGGATCACCGTCAACGAGCTCAACCCCGATGCCGGCTCCGGCGACGAGGTCGAGGCGATCAAGGCCAACAAGGACAACAAGGGCCCGCAAGCGCCCGACGTCATCGACGTCGGCCTGAGCTTCGGCCCGACCGCCAAGGCCGACGGCCTGCTGATGCCCTACAAAGTGTCGACCTGGGACTCGATCCCCGACAGCGCCAAGGATGCCGAAGGCGCCTGGTACGGCGATTATTACGGTGTTCTGTCATTTATGGTCAACAAGGACCTGATCAAGGAATCACCTACCGACTGGGCGGACCTCCTGAAGCCGGAATTCGCCAATTCGGTCGCGTTGGCCGGTGACCCACGCGTGTCGAACCAAGCCATCCAGGCCGTCTACGCTGCCGGGCTTTCCGGTGGCGCGGCCGCTGGTGAAGCCGCCGGCACGGCTGGCCTCGACTTCTTCAAGAAGCTCAACGCTGCCGGCAATTTCGTCCCGGTCGTGGGCAAGCCAGCAACGCTCGCACAGGGCCAGACCCCGATCCTAATCAACTGGGACTACAATGCGCTCGCTGGCCGCGACACGTTGAAGGGCAACCCACCCGTCGACGTGATCGTGCCGAAGACCGGCGTCGTCGCCGGTGTCTACGTGCAGGCAATCAGCGCCTATGCGCCGCATCCAAATGCAGCCAAGCTCTGGATGGAATACCTCTACTCGGACGAAGGCCAGATCGGCTGGCTGAAGGGCTATTGTCACCCCATCCGCTTCAATGACCTCGCCAAGAACGGCAAGCTTCCGGCCGACGTGATGGCCAAGCTGCCGCCGGCCGAGTCCTATGCGGCGGCGGTGTTCCCGTCGCTCGACGAGCAGGGCAAGGCGAAGGAAGCCATCAGCAAGAACTGGGACGCCACTGTCGGCGCCAACGTCAAGTAAGACTTGAATCCACCGGGCGGTCGCGAGGCCGCCCGGCTCTCTAGCAGACGGTAGCCGGCCATGGCCGATCTCTCGCTTTCAAATCAGGCATCTGCCACCAAGCCGGCGCCACCGAAGGAGGCGACCGCCTTCCGTTTGCCGACGCAATGGATCGGAGTGGCGCCGTTCTTCATCTTCGCCCTGATGTTCCTGATCCTGCCCACGCTCTATCTCGTCGTGGGGGCTTTCCAAGGCAGCGAAGGCCAGTTCACGCTAGACAACATCTTGCAGCTGGTCAGCGATCCTTCGATCAGCAATTCCTACTGGTCTTCGATCAAGATCAGTTTCTGGTCGGCCATCATCGGGGCGTTTGCTGGGCTCGCAATAGCGATCGCGATAGTGCGCGGCGGACTTCCAAGCTGGACGCGCTCCGCGACCCTGACCTTTTCGGGCGTCGCCTCGAATTTCGCCGGCTTGCCGCTCGCCTTCGCATTCTTGGCTACGCTCGGCCGTGTCGGCATCGTCACAACGCTTCTGCGTGACGTCCTCAATATCAACATCTACGCGATGGGCTTCAACTTTCTCACCACATCGGGGTTGATTGCGGTCTATCTGTTCTTCCAGATACCTCTGATGGTGGTCATCATCGTGCCGGCCATTGACGGCTTGAAGAAGGAATGGGGAGAGGCCGCCGCCACACTCGGCGCCACTCAGTCGCAGTATTGGCGCATGGTGGTCATCCCTGTGATATGGCCGAGCTTCCTCGGCACGGTCATCTTGTTGTTCGCCAACGCTTTCGGCGCCATCGCGACTGCTTATGCGTTCGCCGGTCCGACGCTTAATATCGTTCCCATTAAGCTCTACTCGCAGATGAATGGCGACGTGTTGCACAACCCACAACTCGCTTATGCCATAGCCTTCGGCATGATCGTTATCACCGGCCTTGCGAATGTCTTCTACATTTGGTTTCGGACTCGCTCCGAAAGGTGGCTCAAATGAAGTCGGGTAAGTTCTGGGCCTGGGTCTTATTCATTGTCGGGGCCGCCTATTTCTTCATTCCGCTGATTGCGACGGTGGAATTCTCGCTGCGCATGCGGCGCGGCGTTCATTCATTCGACGCCTATCAGGTCGTGCTGGGCGACGCGCGCTTCCAGTCAACCTTCCTGTTTTCGGTCATCGCGGCCGTCTGCACCATCATTCTCGGCGTGCTGATCGTGGTGCCGGCGGCGTACTGGATCCGGTTGCGTCTGCCGCAGTTGCGGCCAATCGTCGAATTCATCACCCTATTGCCGCTGGTCATTCCGGCCATCGTCATCGTTTTCGGCTATATCAGGATGTACGGTTCGAATTCGCCATTGCCGTTCCTGGGTAGCAATTGGGGCGCGAACGCGTTGCTGGTCATTGGCTATACGACGCTGGCTCTGCCTTATATGTATCGGGCCGTTGACACCGGCCTGCGCACCATCGATGTGCGCACGCTGACCGAAGCCGCGCAAATTCTGGGCGCCGGCTGGGGCACGATCATTGGCCGCGTGATCCTGCCCAACGTGCTGATCGCAGTGCTGTCCGGTGCCTTCCTGACTTTCGCCATCGTCATTGGTGAATTCACCATGGCCAGCCTGCTCAGCCGCCCGGCTTTCGGCCCTTATCTGCAGAACATCGGTGCCAACCGTGCCTATGAACCCGCCGCCCTTGCGGTGATCGCCTTCGCCATTACCTGGGGCTGCATGTCGCTGATCCAGATACTGTCGCGCTTCGCGCCGCGATCGGCGAACAGCCCGAACTGATCGACAAGCCGAAAGAAAAAGCCATGGCCGAGCCATTCCTCTCAATCCAGCAGGTGCGAAAATCCTTCGGCGCCGCCACGGTGGTGCAGGATTTCAACCTCGACGTCGAGCCGGGCGAATTCGTCTCATTCCTTGGCCCGTCGGGCTGCGGCAAGACGACGGTGCTGCGCATGGTCGCCGGCTTCGAGGAGCCAAGCGCCGGTAAGGTCGTCGTGGCCGGCAAGGACATCACCCGGCTGAAACCCAATCAGCGCAATATCGGCATGGTGTTCCAGGCCTATGCGCTGTTTCCGAACCTCACGGTGGCACAGAATATCGGGTTCGGGCTGAAGGTCGCCGGTATGCCGAAGGCCGATGCCGACAGGCGCATTGCCGAAATGCTCGACATCATCAAGCTGCCGCAGATGGGCGACCGCTATCCCTATCAGCTCTCCGGCGGTCAGCAGCAGCGCATCGCGCTGGCGCGGGCGATTGCGCCCAAGCCGAAACTGCTGCTGCTCGACGAGCCGCTGTCGGCGCTCGACGCCAAGGTGCGCGTGTCGCTGCGCGAGGAAATCCGCTCGATCCAGAAGAAGCTCGGCATCACCACCATCTTCGTCACCCACGACCAGGAAGAAGCGCTGTCGATCTCCGACCGCATCGCCGTCATGTATGGCGGCAAGGCCGAGCAGGTCGGCACGCCGTTCGAGATCTACAACCGGCCGGCAACCAAATTCGTCGCCAATTTCGTCGGCACGCTGAACGTGCTCGAAGGCACGGTCACCGACGCCGCTTCGGGCAAGGTGCGCGTCAACTCGCAAGAGGTCTCGCTCAAGGGCAAGCTCAACGGCTCGAAATCCGGCGACACGCTGTCGCTGGCGTTGCGGCCCGAGGCGATCTCGCTCGGCCGACACCCCGGCCGCGATTCCAGCCTTTCGGGCGAAATCGCCGAGGTGCATTTCCTCGGCTCGGTCATCCGGGTTCGCGTCGGCATCGGCGGCAGCACGGTCTCGCTCGACACGTTCAACAGTCCGGCCACACCGCCGCCGGCCGTCGGCGAAAAGGCCGAGATTTCGTTCTCGTCGGGCGACATGCTGGTGCTGCATTAGGAGAAGAGTGAATGGTGAATAGTGAATAGTGAATAGTGAATAGTAAGAATGCGCTTTACGCGCCGAAATTCCTCTGCACGCAGCCATTCACCATTCACGAGCAGCCAAAGCCGTCGCCGTTTTTGCAGTGCCAATCGCCCGGCTTCACCGCTACGATAAGGCATGGCGCTTTTTGAACTCACGCTTGTCCTGCTTCTCATCGCGGTCGCACTGACCGCGCTGTCGCGGCGTCTGCAGATTCCCTATCCGTCATTGCTGGCGCTGGCCGGCGCCGGCATCGCCTTCCTGCCGTTTGCCCCGACCATCGAGATCGACCCGGAGCTGGCGCTCGCTCTGTTCATCGCGCCGGTTCTGCTCGACGCGGCCTATGACACGTCGCTGCGCGATCTCAACCGCTACAAGGTTTCGCTCATCCTGCTGGCGCTTGGCGCCGTCATCTTCACCACCGTGACGGTCGCGCTGGTCGGCTGGACGATGGCAGGCCTGCCCATTGCCGCGGCCATAGCGCTCGGCGCGATCGTGGCGCCGCCCGATGCGGTGGCGGCGGCGGCCGTGCTCGGACAGTTCAAGGTGCCGCACCGCATCACCGCCATCCTGGAAGGCGAGAGCCTGCTCAACGACGCCACGGCGCTGTTGATCTACAGGATGTCGGTTTCCGCAGCCGCCGGCTCCATCCTGTTGAGCAGTGCCGTTCCAATGATCCTGCTGTCGACGGTCGGCAGCCTTGCCGCAGGCTATGTGCTCGGCCGGTTGTCTCTCGCCATACTCGGCCGCATCGACGACCCGGCGAGCGGCACCGTGGTGCAATTCGCCTCAACCTTCGGCGTCTGGATCCTGGCCGACAGGATAGGGCTTTCCGCCATCATCACGATCGTCGTCTATGCCATGACGATCGCACGTACATCGCCGCGCCGCATGCCGGCAAGGAATCGTGTCAGCTCCTACTCGGTCTGGGAGACGGCGGTGTTCGTGCTCAACGTGCTGGCCTTCGTTCTGATGGGCCTGCAAGCGCGGTCCATCGTCGGGCGACTTGCCGAGCAAGGACAAAGCGAGGCGTTCGTCTTTGCCCTGGCTGTGCTGGCCGTCGTCATCGTATCACGGCTCGTCTGGGTTCTGGGCTGCGGCGCGATCCTCAGAGCGCTGGCCCGTCTGGGCGACGAGGACAGGCGGAAGGACGCACCGACATTCCGCGGCGGCGTGCTCATCGGCTGGTGCGGCATGCGTGGCCTGGTGACGCTTGCGGCAGCCTTCGCCTTGCCGGCCGACTTTCCGGGCCGTGATCCGATCGTGCTCGCCGCTTTCACGGTCGTGCTCGGCACGTTGGTGCTGCAAGGCGTCAGCCTGAAACCGTTGCTGCTTCTGCTCAATCTCGACCTCGACCGGACGGTCGACCGGGAGGTGGCGCAGGCGCGCGTCGCCATCATGCAGGCGGCGCTGGACGTGCTCAGCGGCAAGACATCGAGCGCGGCCGGGGCGGTGCGAGAGCAATATGCCGCCCAGCGCGCCATCGCCGAAAACCCGGAGGATGCCCAGGCGGCGACCGAGTATGACAGATTGCGTCTCTACGCCATCAAGAGCCAGCGCGATGCGCTGGAGCGTTTGCGCATCGACGGAACGATCGGCGACGAAGCCTACCACCGCCTTGAGGAAGAAATCGACTGGTCGGAACTGGCAGCATCCCCGCCCGGTCGGTTCCAGCCGCTGACCACTTAGCATCTGGCCCAAGCTCCCTCCGCCCGGGTGCACATTGCAAGGCTGTCAGCGAACGGCTACTGCCAGCAGGAAACTGAGCCGGATAAGCAATGAAGCTGGTCAGCTATAACATCCAGTACGGCTTCGGCAGCGATGGCCGCTACGACCTGGCGCGTTGTGCCAAGGTCGTGGCCGGCGCCGACATCGTCGCCTTGCAGGAGGTGGAACGGCACTGGTTGCGCAGCAACGAGGACGACCAGCCGGAACTTCTTTCGCAATTTCTGCCCGACTACCATTGGGTCTACGGGCCGGCCTTCGACATGGATGCCAGCCACCGGCGTGAAGGCCGCATCGTCAACCGGCGGCGGCAATTCGGCACCATGGTTCTGTCGAAGCTTCCGATCGTCTGGTCGCGGCTGCATACGCTGCCGCTCAGGCGCACGCTGCGGCCGCTCAACACCCGCAATGCCGCACTCGAATGCATGATCCGCACCCCTGCCGGTCCGGTGCGGGTGCTGTCGTTGCATCTGGCGCATATCGCGGCCGAGGAGCGGCTGGAGCAGATCGACTATTTGCTCGCCGAGCATCGCCGTGCGCCGTCCGAGGGCGGCCCATGGAGCGGCGCCGACGACGAGCCGGCGCGCAACTGGAGCAATGGCGAACAGGAGCCAGAAAACCCCGTAGCGGCGATCTGGTTGGGCGACTTCAACATGGAGCCGGATAGCGCCGAGTACCGGCGCATTGTCGGCAGCGCGCCCTATCATCGCGGTGCCGCCTATCTCGACGGTTTTGTCGATGTCGCCGCCGTCGCAATGGAACCGACAGCGGATTTCCACACCCATGTGAAGACTATCGATGGCAGGCTGGCAAAGCGCCGGCTCGACCATTGCTTCGTCGGCGGCATGTTTGCCGGGCGCGTGCGCTCGGTCAGCGCCGATATCGGCCAAATCGCTTCCGACCATTTTCCGCTCTGGGTCGATATCGACCTGGAGACGCCGATCGTCATCGGGACGGGCGGCGGATGAACCGCCGATGAGCCTGTTTGTCTTTTTCGCGGTGCTCGCCGCCGCTTCCATGCATGCGATCTGGAACGCGCTGGTCAAGGTCCATCTCGACCGTTTCCTGTCGATCACACTGATGACGCTCGGCATGGGTGCCGCTGCGCTGGTGACGTTGCCTTTCGTCGAGGTGCCGAAGCCGGAAGTGTGGCCATACATCCTCGCCTCGGTTGTCTTCCACATGGGCTACAGGACGTTCCTGATCGGCGCCTACAAGGCCGGCGATTTCGCCCAGACCTATCCGCTGGCGCGCGGCACCGCGCCATTGCTGGCCGCTTTGGGGGGCGTTGTGGTGGTTGCCGAGATGCCGGCGCCGCTCGCCATTCTCGGCATCCTCTTGTTGTCGGCGGGCACGCTGGTGCTGTCGTTTCGCGGCGGCGCGCATCTGGAGAAATTGAACCTGCGCGCCGTCGGTTTCGCGTTGGGCACATCGATCTTCATCGCCAGCTACACGCTGTCGGACGGCAGCGGCGCGCGGCTGGCCGCCACCGCGTCGAGTTATGCCGCCTGGCTGTTCGTCTGCGATGCGCTGTGGGCGCTGGTGCTATGCGTCGTCTCTCGCGGCCCACAGGCGCTGCCGGTGCTGGCGCGCGACTGGAAGGCCGGAATCTATACCGGCGTGCTCAGCGGCGGCGCCTACTGGATCGTGATGTGGGCGATGACCAAGGCGCCGATCGCCTCGGTGGCGTCGCTGCGCGAAACATCGATCCTGTTCGCCATGATGATCTCGGTCTTCGCGCTCGGCGAGAAGATGACGGCATGGCGAGGTGCCGCGGTGCTTAGCATCGTTGCCGGCGTCGTTGCGCTGAGAATGGGATAGTCACGCGATCTCCAGATCAAACACCATCAGCCCGTCGGTGCCGCCTTCGAGCGCCGCGACCAGTTTTGCGCCGGCTCGCTGATGCGCTTCATGCTCCAGATAGGCATCGCGTGCCGCAGCGTCGCGAAAGTCGATGGTGAAGCCGTGCGTGAAGCCGCGGGCGAAGGGTTCCGGGCTGGTATTAGCGCTGAATTCGACCTTGCCCATGCCGTCGATCACGGCCCGCAACGCTTCGAGATCGGCATGGATTGCCGCGCGCTCGGCGTCGGCGGCATCGTTGCGAAATCTGACGAAGACACAGTGCCTGATCATTCTTTGTCCCTCATGCCGCTCGGTTGGTGGAAAACACCGCCGGCGGCAGCGGCTCGCGGCCAAGGATCAGATCGGCGCCTTTTTCGCCAACCATGATCGTCGGGGCATTGGTGTTGGAGGAGGGGATGCGCGGCATCACCGAGGCGTCGCAGACGCGCAGGCCCTCGATACCGCGCAGCCTGAGATCTGGCGTTACCACGCTCATCGCATCGTGGCCCATGCGGCAGGTGCCGACCGGGTGGTGGTCGGTCTTGGAACTGCGGCAAGCGTAGTCGAACAGCTCGTCGCCGCTCTGCAGGTCGGGTCCCGGCAGTACCTCGCGCAGCACAAAGGGGGCCAGCGCCTTCTGCCGCATGATCTCGCGCGCCAGCCTCAACCCTTTGATCGACATGTCGCGGTCATAGGAATCGGACCAATAATTCGGATCGATCAGCGGGCGGTCGGCCGGATCGGCACTGTTCAGCCGCACGGTGCCGCGCGAGCGCGGGCGCAGGAACGCCGAGTTCAGTGTCACGCCCGGATTGTTCAGCTTCTCGACGCCGGCCTCGATGCCGGAGCCGAGGCCGAGATGCAGCTGGATATCGGGAGAGGCGGCGGTCGGATCGGCGTACCAGAAGCCGCCGGTCTCGAACAGGCTGGAGGCTACCGGGCCTTTCTTCAGGAGCAGATACTGCAGCCCGGCCCACGCCGTCCAGTGCAGCTTGGCGTAGTTGTCGTAGGTGTGATCGCCGGTGCATTCGGCGATGACGAACAGGTCGAGATGATCCTGCAGGTTGGAGCCGACGCCGGGCAGATCGTGCACCGGTGTCACGCCGACCGCCTTCAGATGGTCGGCCGGGCCGATGCCCGACTGCAGCAAAAGCTTCGGCGAGCCGATGGCGCCGGACGAGACGATCACCTCGCGCTCGGCGCGCAGGATCGTTGGCTGGCCGCCCGGCCTGTCGACGATCTCGACGCCGACGGCGCGGCCCTTGTCGACGACGATGCGCGTCACCAGAACGCCGGTCCTGACGGTGAGATTCTTTCGCTCGCGGATCGGCCGGAGATAGGCGACAGAGGCGGAGGAGCGCTTCGCGTCCTTCTGCGTCAGCTGATAATAACCGACGCCCTCCTGGGCTACCCCGTTGAAGTCGGGATTGAAGGGGATGCCCATCTCCTGTCCGGCACGGAAATAGGCCTCGCAGATCGGCAGCGGCGCGATCGGGTTCGATACGCCGAGCGGGCCTTGGTCGCCGTGGAAATCGTTGGCATAACGCTGGTTGTTCTCCGCGCGCTTGAAATAGGGCAGCACGTCGCGATAGCCCCAGCCGGCAAGGCCTTCTTCCTTCTCCCAGGCGTCGTAGTCGCGGGCGTTGCCGCGCGTGTAGATCTGGGCGTTGATCGAAGAGCCGCCACCGATCACCTTGGCCTGCGTGTATCGGAAGACACGGTCCTGCATGTGCTTTTGCGGCACCGTCGACCAGCCCCAGGCGGCGATGCCCTTGGTCATCTTGGCGAAACCGGCCGGCATGTGGATCAACGGATGCCAGTCCTTGCCGCCGGCTTCGAGCAGCAGCACCTGATGCGACGGATCTTCGCTCAGCCGGTTGGCGAGTACGCACCCGGCCGGGCCGGCGCCGACGATTATGTAGTCGGTCATGGCATCACCTGTTCATAGCCTCGGCACCGACAGCGCGCCGTCGATATTGATGACCGAGCCGGTCGAAAAGCCGAACTTGCCGCCGGCGAGCGCCGCCACGGCGGCACCGATATCTTCGCTCTCGCCCCAGCGCATCGCCGGCACCAGCCCGCCGTCGATCAGCCCGTCATATTTGGCGGTCACACCGGCGGTCATGTCGGTGCGGATGATGCCCGGGCGCACCTCGAACACGGCGATATTTTCGGCGGCGAGCCGCAGTGCCAGGTTCTTCACCCACATCGAAAGCCCAGCCTTGGAGATGCAGTAATCGGAACGTTCCGGCGAGGCCATGGCGGCGCTGACCGAAGTGATGGTGATGATCGATCTCGCACCATCGCTTGGCAGGCCGAGCATCGCTTTGGCGACGGCCTGGCTGAGGAATACGGTGCCGCGCAGATTGATGCCGAGCACCCGGTCGAAATTTTCCGGCTTGAGCTCGAGCAGATCGCCGCGCAGGACAGTGCCGATGCCGGCATTGTTGACCAGGCAGTCGATGCGGCCGAAGGCGCTTGTCGCGGCATCAATCAGCGCTGCGTGGCCGTCGAGGTCGGCGATGTCGCAGCTGACATAGGCGAATTTCGCGCCGCGCCCGGTGATGTCGGCGGCGAGCCCGTCTGCGGCTTCGTCAGCAAGGTCGGCGACCAGAATATCGAAGCCGGCGCTGGCCAGCGCCTCGGCACAGGCAAGGCCGATGCCGCGCGCGCCGCCGGTGACGATCGCTGCCGGGCGGCTCATGTTGCGAGCTCCGTCTTGCGGATATGGTCGGCGACGCGCAGCGCCTGTGCGGCGATCGACAGCGCCGGATTCACGGCGGCCGAATTCGGCAGGAAGCCGGCATCGACGACGAATAAATTGCTGTGGTCGAAGGAGCGGCAGAACGGATCGAGCGGCGAGGTCGCTGGATCGTTGCCCATCTTCACAGTGCCGCATTGGTGCGAGGGCGTGCGCTTGTCAAACGGACGCGACAGGACGATCGGATAGCCGCAGGCGCGGAAATTCTCGCGCATCACCTTGGTCAGTCCGTCGAGCGACTGCATGTTAGAGCGCCGCCACTGCATGACGATGTCCTTGCCGTCGACCGTGATGCGGCTCTCGGGATCGGGCAGGTCCTCGCACATCAGATACCAGTCGACGGCGTGGCCGGCCATGAAATCGAGCGCGAATTTGGGCGCGCGCCTGACATTGGCCTTGAGGATGTTGCCGTCGATCTTGCCGAGGAGCTGGACATTGCCGAGCGGCTTGCCGCCCTTGCCGTCGGACAGATAATAATCGTTCAGCATCAGCGTCTTCTGGTAGACGGATTTGTTCCGGCGGCGTGGATCGATCGCCAGCATGGCGCTCGAATTGTGGTTCATGAAGTTGCGGCCGACCTGGTCGGAACGGTTGGCCAGGCCTTTGCCACCTCCCTTGCCCTTGGAAGAAGGGGAAGGCGAACGCAGCAGGACGGCGGCTGAATTGACCGCGCCGGCCGACAGGATCACCAGCTTCGGCGCGACTTTCTTCAGCGCACCGTTCTGGCGGTAATGGACGGTCTCGATCGTCCTGGCGTCCGGCGATGCCTCGAGATATTCGACATGGGCGCCGGTCTCAAGCCGGATATTCTGATCGGCAAGGGCTGCTGCCAACGGCCCGGATTGCGCGTCGATCTTGCCGGTCCCGGTGTTGGGAAACGCGTCCCACGGCGTGCTGCCATCTTTCAGCCAGGCTTCGATGTCGACGCCGAGCGGCAGCGATGCCGGATGCAGGCCTAGGCTCTTCAACTCGGCGCGCGCACGCGCGATCGACGGCTCGTCTGGTACCGGCCCGAAAGGGTAGGGCGTAGAGTGGAACGGCTCGGTCGGGTCTTCGCCGAGTGCACCGCGCACGTGAAAAAGCTGCTCGGCCTTGGAATACCAGGGCTCGAATTCCTCATAGGAAAACGGCCAGGCCGGCGAGATGCCGCCATAGTGCTCCATCTCCGAAAAGTCTTCCCTGCGGTAGCGGATCAGCACAGCGCCGTAGAATTTCGAATTGCCGCCGACATAGTAGTAATTGCCCGGGTTGAAAGGCGCTCCGCCGGCCTCGAGCCACATCTCCTTCGGCCGATAATGACCATCGACGAAGATCGCGCGGGTGTCGCGTGTGTGCGGCGTTGCCGGCAGGGCTTCGCCGCGCTCCAGCATCAGGATCGAGGCGCCACTGCCGGCAAGGCCGGAGGCGATCGTGGCGCCGCCTATGCCGGAGCCGATGATGACGATGTCGGGATTTGTCATGGCCGTTAGACGATGCGTTTCTCGGTCGCCGGATCGAAGAACACCGCCTTGGTCAGGTTGAAGGCGAGCGGCGTGACCGTGCCGGGCTGGATTTTGGCATCGGCGCGCAGCCGCGCCACCACCGCCTTGCCGCCGAGATTGGTGACCGCGAACGTATCCGAGCCGGCCGGCTCGATGACCTCGATGTGACAGTCGGCGCGGGCGATGTTCGAGGCGTTGCGTTCGGCACCCTCGGGATCGGTCAGTGCTTCCGGGCGGACGCCGAAGATGATCGGTTTTCCCTGGAATGCCGACAGGCCGGCCGGCGCATTGCCCAGCGGCAGCGAGATCGGCTGGCGCGCCTCGCGCTCCATGACGACGGAGAAGCCGCTGCCGTTGCTGCCGATCGTCGCCGGGATCAGGTTCATCGCCGGCGAGCCCATGAAGTCGGCAACAAACAGGTTGACCGGGTTGTTATAGATTTCGGCTGGCGTGCCGAACTGCTGCACCTCGCCGTCGCGCATCACCGCGATCTTGGTGGCCAGCGTCATCGCCTCGATCTGGTCGTGGGTGACGTAGACGATGGTGGTGCCGGTGGTGGCGTGCAGGCGCTTGATCTCGATGCGCATGTCGACACGCAGCTTGGCGTCGAGATTGGACAAAGGCTCGTCGAACAGGAACAGCTTTGGATCGCGCACCAGCGCCCGGCCCATGGCGACGCGCTGGCGCTGGCCGCCGGAGAGCTGGCTTGGCTTGCGCTTCAGCAGATGGCCGATCTGCAGGACCTTCGCCACCTTGTCGATCGCCTTCTGGCGCTCGCCGGCCGGCACGCCGCGCATCTCCATGCCGAAGGCGATATTGCCGGCAACCGTCATGTTCGGATAGAGCGCGTAGCTCTGGAAGACCATGGCGATGTCGCGCTTGGAGGGGTGGAGATCGTTGATCGTGCGTCCGTCGACGCGGATTTCCCCTTCGGTGATGGTTTCCAGGCCGGCAATAGTGTTGAGCAGCGTGGACTTGCCGCAACCGGAAGGCCCGACCAGCACGAGGAAGCCGCCCTTTTCCAGGTCGAGGTCGATGCCTTTCAGGATCTCGACCGCTCCGAAACGCTTCTTCAGCCCGTCAATTTCCAGAAAAGCCATGCGATTATCCTTTGACGGCGCCGGCCATCAGGCCGCGCACGAAATAGCGGCCGGCGAGCACGTAGACGAGGAGCGTCGGCAGCGCGGCGATCATCGCCGCCGCCATGTTGACGTTGTATTCGACGACGCCGGTCGAGGTGTTGACGACATTGTTCAGCGCCACCGTCATCGGCATCACGTCGCCTGAGCCGGCATAGGCGGAAGCGAAGAGGAAGTCGTTCCAGATGTTGGTGAACTGGTAGATCACCGTCACCACGATGATCGGCAGCGAGTTGGGCAGCATTATGCGCCGGAAGATCTGGAAGAAGCTGGCGCCGTCGATCTGCGCCGCCTTCACCAGCTCGTTCGGAAACGCTTCGTAATAATTGCGGAAGAACAGGGTGGTGAAGCCGATGCCGTAGACGACGTGAACGAACACCAGGTTCACGGTCGGATTGCCGAAGCCGAAGGTGAGGCCGGTCGCGTTCTGCAGCTTGACGCCGAACCGGCCGAGGCTGCCGAGGATCGTTGCCATCGGCAAGAGGACGGACTGGAACGGAATGAAGCAGGCAAACAGCATCAGCCCGAACACCAGCGTCGCCCCGCGAAAGCGCCACTTCGTCAGCACATAGCCGTTGAGCGCGCCGAGCAGGGTCGAGATGATGACGGCCGGAACCACCATCTTGATCGAGTTCCAGAAATAACCCTTCATGCCGACGCAGGTGAGACCCGAGCAAACCTCGCTCCACGCCCTTATCCAAGGTGCGAAGGTCGGCTCCTGCGGCAGCGCCAGCATGTTGCCGTTCTGGATTTCGTCCATGGTCTTGAACGAGGTCACAAGCATGACGAACAGCGGCATCAGATAGAACAGCGCGAACAGCGCCAGCAGCCCGTAGATGACAATACGGTTGACCGTCCTGGCGCTGATACCGCCAGTGCTCTGGCGAGCAGGAGTGGCCACGGCGCTCATCGCGGCTTCTCCCGAAGCTCGGAATAGAGATAGGGAACGATGATCGCGGTGATGGTCATCAGCATGATCACGGCGCTGGCCGAGCCGACGGCCATCTCGTTGCGCTTGAAGGTGTACTCATACATGAAGTTGGACGGCAGCCAGGCCGAACCGCCCGGCCCGCCGCTGGTCAGCGCGACCACCAGATCGTAGGATTTGATGGCGAGATGCGCGAGGACGATCAAGGCGGACAGGAAGATCGGCCGCAGCAGCGGGATGACGATGCGACGGTAGAGCTGGAAGGTGGTGGCGCCGTCGATCTGCGCCGCCTTCAGGATCTCGCCGTCGATGCCGCGCAGGCCGGCCAGGAACATCGCCATGATGAAGCCCGACGCCTGCCAGACGCCGGCGATGACCACCGTGTAGATGACGAAATCCTTGTTCTTGATCCAGTCGAAATGGAAGCTCGTCCAGCCCCATTGGTGCAGTGTCTGCTCGAGGCCGAGGCCGGGGTCCAGAAACCATTTCCAGGCAACGCCGGTGACGATGAACGACAGTGCCATCGGGTAGAGGTAGATCGGCCGCAGCACACCTTCGCCGCGGATCTTCTGGTCGAGCAGGATCGCCAGGAACAGGCCGAGCGCCAGGCAGATGGAAATGTAGAGGAAGCCGAAAATCCCCATATTGGTGATCGACGTGTACCAGGAGGACGGCGGATCGCTTTCGAAAGTCCAGCGCCATAGCCGCTGATAGGCGCGTGGCCCGGTGATCGCATAGGAGGGAAAGGTCTTGGAATTGGTGAAGGACAGATAGATCGTCCACAGGATGAAGCCGTAGACGAAGACGATTGTGGCGGCGAAGCTCGGCGCCAGCACGAGCTTCGGCAGCGCATTCTGAAGGCGCGAGCGCACCGTGGCGCCCGGACGGGCATCGTGCTCCGGCGTCAGCGTGATACTGGTTTCAGCAACTGTGCTCATCTGTCCATTCCGTATGGCGGGTCCGGAATTCTGCTGTCTCGGGCTCTGCGGCACGAAAGCGTGCCGGTCGGCGCAACCGCAAAACCTCGCCGCAGGGGATCTCCCCGGCTTGCGCCGGGGAGATCATTCACATGGGCGGGTGCCTTACTTGGCGTCTTCGATCGCGCTGACCAGTTGGGTCACGGCCTCGTCCGAGGTCTTGATCTGGCCGTGCACGAATTTCGAGACGACATCCTTGTAGGCGTTGGCAACCGCGGGAGGCGCGCCATAGCCCTGCGCCAGCGAACCGAACAGCGTGCCGCCTTCATTGGCGGCCTTCAGGTCGGCCATGCCCTTCTTGCCGCAAGCGTCGAAGTCGGTGTCCGGCACGTCGGTGCGGGCCGGGACAGAGCCCTTGACGACGTTGAAGGCCGACTGGAAGCTCTTCGACAGCGTGGCGGTGGCCAGGGCGATCTGGGCGGCCTTGCGGTCCTCCGGAACGTTGAACATGCCGAACATGTCGGAGTTGTAGACGACGCTGCCGTCGGTGCCCGGGAAGCGGTAGCACAGGAAGTCGGTGCCCGGGACCTTCTTGGCGGCGTTGAATTCGCCCTTGGCCCAGTCACCCATCACCTGCACCAGCGCATCGCCCTTGATGACCATGGCGGTGGCGAGGTTCCAGTCCCGGCCCGAGAAGTTCGGGTCGACATAGGTGACGAGCTTGGCGAGATTGTCGAACGACTTCTTCATCGTGTCGGACTTCAGCGACTCCTCGTCGAGGTCGTTGAAGGCCTTCTTGTAGAACTCAGGCCCGCCGGTCGACAGCACGACTGAGTCGAACATTGTCGCTTCCTGCCAGTTCTGGCCGCCCAGCGCGAGCGGGATGACGCCCGCCGCCTTGGCTTTGTCCAGCAACGCAATGAAGTCGTCGAAGGTCTTGGGCTCGGTGCCGCCGATCTTGTCCATCACCGCCTTGTTGATCCATAGCCAGTTGACCGAGTGGACATTGACCGGAGCCGCGACCCACTTGCCGTCATAGACGGAGAATTTCTGCAGGGCCGCGGGAACGGACTTGTCCCAGCCTTCCTTTATCGCCGTCTCGGTCAGGTCGCCCATAACGCCGGCTGCGGCGTAATCGAGCACGGTATAGCCAAGCATCTGCGAGGCGGTCGGGTAGTTGCCCGCTGCCACCATCGCCTTCAGCGCGGTCATGGCAGCGTCGCCGCCGCCGCCGGCCACCGGCACGTCCTTCCAGGCAAAGCCTTCCTTGGCCAGATCCTGCTTGAGCACGTTCAGAGCGGCAGCTTCGCCGCCCGACGTCCACCAATGCAGCATCTGGACTTCCTTGACGTCCTCGGCATGGGCCGCGAACGCAACGCCCGATGCGAGAGCCGTCCCGATAAGCAGTTTGCGCAACATGTACTTCCTCCCTTGTTGAACTTACACGACCGGCGGATGCCCGCCGGGTTCTTCCCAACTCAGCCGACCCACCATCCGGTGCGCTGGCCGCGATGAAACTGGATTGTCTTTTCCTCGGTATAATCCTCGACGGCGCGCTTGCCGAGTTCGCGTCCGAGACCGGACTGCTTGTAGCCGCCGAAAGGCAGCTCGGGGTAACCCTCCATGAACGTGTTCACCCAAACGGTTCCCGAACGCACATTCCGCGCCACCGACATGCAGGTATCGATGCTGGCGCTCCACACGCCCGCCGACAGACCATAGGGCGTGTTGTTGGCGATGTGCAACGCCCTTTCAATCGATTCAAAAGTCAGCACCGAGAGCACCGGACCGAACACTTCCTCGCGTGCAATGGCCATGTCTTCGGTGACATCGCGAACGATGGTCGGATCAAGATACTGGCCGGCGCTCGAAGCAAGCTGATTGCCGCCGCTACAGATCCGGCCGCCGCCGTTTTCCGCTGCCGTCACGTAGCCGGTGACCTTGGCCATATGGTCGGCGGAGATCATCGCGCCGACCTTGGTGCGGTCGTCGAGCGGGTCGCCGACAACCACCTTGGCGGTGAGGGCATTGACGGCGCCGAGGAACTCGTCGGCGATCGCCTCATGGACGATCAGCCGGCTGCCGGCATTGCAGCATTCGCCGGCATTGAAAAAGCCGCCGAACACCGCCGCGTCGGCGGCGGCCTCGAGGTCGGCATCGGGAAAGACGATCTGGCCGTTCTTGCCGCCGAGCTCCATCGCGACTTTCTTCAGCGAGTTGGCGGCAGACGCCATGGTCATCTTGCCGACGCGGGTGGAGCCGGTGAACGACACCATCTCGACCAGCGGATGGCTGACCATCGGTGCGCCGACATCGGCGCCCAACCCGGCAAGGATGTTGACGACGCCATTCGGCAGGCCGGCCTGCATCAGGATCTCGCCGAGCACAAAGGTCGAGGCCGAGGTCATCTCGCTCGGCTTGACCACCGCCGTGCAGCCGGCGGCGAGCGCGAAGGGCAGCTTCTGGCTGACGATAAGGAACGGGAAATTCCACGGCGTGATGATGGAGACGACGCCGATCGGTTCGCGCAACACGACGCCGAGCATGGCATCGCCGAGATTGGCGTAGCTTTCGCCGTGAAGCGTGCGGGCAAGTGCCGCGGCATAACGCCAGATATCGACGGCGCCGCCGATCTCGCCGCGCGCCTGCGCAATCGGCTTGCCGGATTCCAGTGCGTCGAGCCGGGCAATCTCGTCCAGCCGCGCCTCGATCAGGTCAGCAGCCTTGAGCAGGATCGCGGCGCGCTCGGCGGCCTTCATGCGCGGCCACGGGCCGGTCTCGAAGGCCCTGTGCGCGGCCTGTACCGCAGCCTCCACGTCCGCCGCGCCGGCTTGTGCATAGCGCGAGACGGTGAAGCCGTGGCCAGGGCTGCTGCGCTCCAGCGTGCGGCCGTCCTGGGCGTCGACGAACCTGCCGCCGATCAGCAGCCGGTAGCTTTTCGGCGCTGCGGCTGCCTCGGCGGGCATGGCGATGTTGAGAGGTGCGTTCATGTGCGTTTCAGGTCCTAAGATCTTGAGAACGCCGGTTTCTGCTTGGCGTTGAAAGCATCGACGCCGGTCCTGAGATCGCTTGTCAGCGCGATGAAGCCGCTGGCCAGCGCTTCGGTCGCGGCAGCACTCTCTTCGCCCTCCGCGATGGCAATCATCAGCTTGGCGGCTTCGGTCGCGAGCGGGCCGCGCTCGGCGATCTTGCCGGCCCAGGCCTTGGCTTCAGCGAACGCCTTACCGGTCTCGACCACCCGGTCGACAATCCCCAGAGCAAGAGCCTCGGTAGCCAGAAACACTTCGCCGCCGAGCGCCATCCGCCGCACTGCCTGCGCGCCGAAGCGGCGCACGGCGCGCTGGGTGCCGGACCAGCCGGGAACGACGCCGATCGAGGTTTCGGGGAACCCCAGCTTCACCTGTGTTTCCGCCACGCGGAAGTCTGCAGCGGCCGCCAGTTCCAGCCCGCCGCCCAGCGCATGGCCGGCAAGCACGGCGATCGTCGGCTGCCGCAGCCGCGCCAGCCGGTCGAAGACGCGATGGCCGTAGCGCACCCATTGCACCTGGAAATCGGCGGCGCTCATTTCCGCCCAAGCCTCGACATCGCCGCCGGCGCAAAAGCCCTTGCCTTCGCCGCAGATCAGCACGACGCGGACGCCGGTTGCTGTCTCGGCCTCGTCGAGTGCCGCTTCCAGCGCCCGCAGCATCGGAATATCGAGCGCGTTGAATTTCTCCGGCCGGCGCAGTGTGACAATGCCGATGGGGCCGTCGGTTTCAAAGATTACCAGACGCTCAGCCATGTGCGCCTCCAAGCGATGCGCCGCCATTGAGCGACAGGCCGATCGGCCGGTCCCAGTAGAGCGCATCCGGTGTAATTTTCAGCTCGTTGGCGACGGCGAGCGGGATCTCGGCCTGCGCCAGCACATCGCGCTCAAGGTCGATGCCCGGCGCCAGCTCGGTCACCATCAGCCCTGCCGGTGTCAGCTTCATCACGCAGCGCTCGGTGACATAGGTGATATCCTGTCCCTGCGCGACGGCACGCTTGCCCGAGAAGGAGATATGCTCGACCTCGCCGACGACTTTCTTGACCTTGCCCTCCTGGTCGATGCGGATGCCGCCACCGGCAAGCGACAACTTGGCGCCGGCATTGAAGAAACCGGAAAAGACGATCTTCTTCGCTCGCGCGGTGATGTCGACGAAGCCGCCGGCGCCGGCGGTGACATGCGGCCGCGCCGAAAGCTTCGAGACATTGACCGAGCCGTGGCGGTCGATCTGCAGGAAGGACAGCAGCGAGGCGTCGAAGCCGCCGGCCTGGAAATAGATGAACTGGTGCGGCGAGGGCATGAAGGCGTCGGCGTTCGACGAGCAGCCGAACTTGAAGTCGAGCAGCGGCACGCCGCCGACCGCGCCCTGTTCGATGACCCAGGTGACCTTGCCGTGCTGGCCTTCCTCGATAAGGATGCGCGGCACATTGGCCGAGATGCCGAAGCCGATATTGACCGCCATGCCGTCGGCAAGCTCCATGGCGACGCGGCGCGCAATGACCTTCTGGACGTTCATCTCGGCGTTGCGAAAGCTCGACAGCGGCCGGAAGATCTCGCCGGAGATGGCCGGATCGTAGGGCGTCAGCGTCGTCTGCAACTGGTCGGGCGCCACCACGATATGGTCGACCAGCACGCCGGGCACGCGCACATCGTGCGGCTTCAGCGTGCCGTTCTCGACGACGCGCTTGACCTGCGCGATGACGATGCCGCCATTGTTGCGGGCGGCCAGCGCCTGTTCGAGGCCGCCGAGATAGGCACCCTCATGCTCATAGGTAAGGTTGCCGCGCTCGTCCGCCGTGGTGGCGCGAATGATCGCGACCTGCGGTACGATCGAGCGGAAATAGAGCCATTCCTCGCCGTCGAACTGCTGCACCGAAACGATCGGCTCGCTGGCGGCAGCATTCATGGCGCAACCCTGGTGGCGCGGGTCGGCAAAGGTATCGAGCCCGACCTTGGTCAGCACGCCGGGGCGCTTGGCGGCGGCCTCACGATGCATGTCGAACAGGATGCCGGACGGCACGTTGTAGGCGGCGACCGTATTGTCGCCGATCATCTTCCAGATCTGCGGCGGTTCCGACGATGAAGGCCCGGACGGATAGGAGCCGCACAAAGTGCGCTTCAACAGGCCGGGCTTGGCTAGATGGTCGATGCCCTTGATGCCGTACATGTCACCGGCGGCGATCGGGTGCAGCGTCGTGATGTCCCTGGGATGGCCTTCGGCGTCGAAGCGCTCGCCGATCGCGGCAAGCACCGCATCCGGGCAGCCGAGGCCGCTCGACGACGACACGGAAACGACCACGCCATCCCTGATCAGGCCGGCAGCCTCAGCCGCGGAAACGAGCTTGCTCACGCTGCGCTCCCGAGCTTCGGGTCGATGGCAACGGCCCTGCCGGACCTGGCCGATTGCAATGCCGCTTCGGCTGATGTCAGCGACCAGACGCCGTCCTCGCCGGTGGCGGAAGGCTGGCCCTCGCCGCGGATCGCCGCGTGGAATTGGCGCAGCGAACGGGCATAGAGGTCTTCGCGGTCGAAGCTCAATTCCTCCTCACCCTGTGCCGTGCGAAGCAACACAGAGCCGAGCGGCTTCTGCGTCATCACATCCTTGGCGATCAGCGAGCCTTCGCTGCCATGCACCTCGAAGCCGGTGCCGGCGAATTTTGTCGTGAAGCCCTCATGCGATTGGGCAATGATCCCCGATGCGAAGCGCCAGAGGCACATGGCGCCGTCTTCCAGTCCGCCGGCGGCCATGCCGGCCGACTGCGTGAATGCCGAGATCTCGACCGGATCGTCGCCGAGCACGAACCGCAGCGCATCGGCATCGTGGACGGTGATGTCGAGCACCACGCCGCCGCCGGCGTCCGGCCTGGCGATGCGCCAGCCCTGCAGGTGTTCCGGCAGATAGACAGAGTGGAAGACGCGCGCGGCGATCGGCCTGCCGATGCGGCCGGCAGCGATCGCTTCGCGCATCGCCCGATGCGAGCCGGCATTGCGCAGATGGTGATTGGTGCCGAGCACAACGCCGGCGGCCCTGGCCGCCGCGACCATCTTGCGCGCGTCGGCGCTGGTCAGTGCCAGCGGCTTTTCGCACAGCACATGCTTTCCCGCCTCGATGGCGGCGAGTGCCTGTTCGAGATGCAATTCGTTGGTGGTCGAGATGTAGACGGCGTCGATGTCGGAGCCGAGCAATTCATCAATCGTCGAGACCGCCGCCGGAATGCGATTTTCACTGGCGTAAGTGGCGGCGCGCTCCGGGCTGGAGCTCATCACCGCGGCGATCTCGCCGTCCTTCTGCGCGCGGATGGCGCCGATCATGAACTGTCTTGCGATCGTGCTGGCGCCGATCAGCCCCCAACTGACGGTCATGCCGCGTCTCCCATTCCTGCACAGCCATGCTCCTTGCGATCGGGGCCGCAGCTTTCCCTGACCACGAGGTTGACGGCGCCGATATGATCCTCGGCGCGCGTGGTGCGCGATTGGATCATCTTCAGCACGACATGGGCGGCGCGCTCGCCGAGGCCGGCGGTGTTCACCGCGACGCTGGTCAGCGCCGGCATATAGTGCTCGGCCTCGGCGACGTCGTCGAAGCCGACGACGGCAAAGTCCGCGCCGGGTTCCAGGCCGCGCTTGCGCAGCGCCAGCAAGACGCCGAAGGCGACCGCATCGTTGAAGCAAAGGGCCGCGGTCGGCGGCGCGGCCATGGCAAGTGCGGTTTCCAGGCAGGCAATACCGCCCTTGCGGCTGGTTTCGCCCTCGAAGACCAGCCTGTCGGCCGGTTCGATGCCGAGCGCTTCACAGGCCTCGCGAAAGCCGCCCAGGCGCTCGTGATAGACGACAAGGTCGGACGAGCCGCCGAAGAAGGCCAGCCGGCGATGGCCCTTGCCGATCAGATGGGCGGTGGCGAGATAGGCGCCGCGATGATTGTCGGGCGTGATCACCGGGATACGGCTTTCGGGAAGCCGGCGCATGACGAAGACGACCGGAACGCCTGCGGTCTCAAGGCGACGGAACGCGCCAGGCGTGGTGCCGCGCGCCGGCGACACGACGAGCCCGGCGACACCCTGCTCCATCAGCGATTTCAGAACCTCTTCCTGGCGCACCGGGTTTTCGGCCGTATTGGCGATGAAAGGCACGACGCCGGCCGACTGGAAGACGCGCTCCATGCCGACCGCGAGCTCGGCGAAAAACGGATTGGT
The DNA here is from genome assembly GCF_040318315.1 of Mesorhizobium sp. M1227. Classification (NCBI taxonomy): domain Bacteria; kingdom Pseudomonadati; phylum Pseudomonadota; class Alphaproteobacteria; order Hyphomicrobiales; family Phyllobacteriaceae; genus Mesorhizobium; species Mesorhizobium sp. M1227. Next base: position 119,341 of record NZ_JAMYLZ010000007.1, on the reverse strand, counting down.
GAGATCGTTGATGACCATGCCGATGACGTTGGAATGGGCCTTGCGCAGATTGGCGGCGCCGCGGTTGTAGACATAGCCGACGTCCTCGATCGCCTTGCGCACCTTGAGCGCGGTTTCGGGCCGGATCAGCCCGCTGCCTTGCAGCACCAGCGACACCGTCGATTTGGACACGCCCGCCTCACGGGCGATGTCGAGTATCGTTGCCTTGGCCCGGCTGGCCATCCAGATCTGTCCTCCCGGTGGCTTCTTGTGCGATTTATTGGAACGATCTAATCCCTGCGGCGCATTTGAGTCAATCGCGTTTTTGCGAAGCCGGGAAAAATGCGGCTCGGCGGCGCAATCCTCCGGCAAACAGGGCTTTCGGCTACTGCGATGCAGCAATTTTCGCTGCACGAGGCAGGCGGCAAAATATCTTGATTTGTTGGAACGTTCCATTTAATAGGCATTGGTAAGGGAGAGAGCCATGGACATCACCTTGCCCGGGGAAGGCGCCGGCCGTGTCCGCTACCGGCTTGTCGGCCAGCCGGTGCAGCCTGTGGCCGGCGCTCGCTTCTCGCGCATCGCCTACGCCGCCGCCCATGTCGTTGCCGATCCCCTCGCCATGACCGATCCGTGGTCGAGGCCCGCGGTCGACTGGGACAAGACGATGGCGTTTCGCCGTCACCTCTGGCGGCTTGGCTTCCGTGTCGCCGAAGCGATGGACACCTCTCAGCGCGGCATGGGTTTCGACTGGGCGAATGCCAAAGAATTGATCCGCCGCTCGATCGCCGAGGCGCACAGCGTCGAAGGCGCCGATCTTGCGTCGGGCGCCGGCACCGACCATCTGGCGCCGGGGGGCGCCAGCAGGCTAGACGATGTCATCGCGGCCTATGAAGAACAGCTCGGCTTCATCGAAGGGCTTGGCGGCAAGGCGATCATGATGGCCAGCCGGGCGCTGGCGGCGGTCGCCAAAGGCCCCGACGACTATATCGGCGTCTACGACCGCATCCTGTCCCAGGCCTCCGGCAAGGTCATCCTGCACTGGCTGAGCGACATGTTCGACCCGGCGCTGAAAGGCTACTGGGGCAGCAGCGACTTCGAAACTGCGCTGGAGACGGTGGTCGCGATCATCGAACGCCATGCCGGCAAGGTCGAAGGCATAAAGATATCGCTGCTCGATGCCGGCAAGGAGATTGCGCTCAGGGACCGGCTGCCTGAGGGCGTGCTGATGTTCACCGGCGACGATTTCAATTACCCCGAGCTGATCGCCGGCGACGGCGACAGACATTCGCACGCGCTGCTCGGCATTTTCGATGCGATCGCGCCGGTCGCCAATGCGGCGCTGGCAAAGCTGGCCGACGGCGACCGCGCGGGCTACGACGCGCTGATGGCTCCGACAGTGCCGCTGTCGCGCAAGATCTTCGAGGCGCCGACCGAATACTACAAGGCCGGCATCGTCTTCATGGCATGGCTGAACGGCCATCAGGAGCATTTTTCGATGGTCGGCGGCATGCAATCGGCGCGCGGCATCCGTCACTATGCCGATGTCTTTCGCCTTGCCGACCAGGCAGGGTTGCTGGCCGACCCCGAGCTTGCCATTGCCAGAATGACAAGCCTCTGCACGGTAGCGGGCGTCTGATCGCGAGCGCTACAGCGTCCGATCCAAAGGTTGCTTCGGGTGGCTTTGCGATTTGCCTTGTCTGGGCAAATCTGTATGCGGTATGCGTCCGGCAACAGAGAAGCCGATCCGGCGCTCCGCCGGCCAACTGGCATAGCTGCCGTTCTGCATTGGGGTAAGCTGATGACCTTCGACCTTCAGGCCAAGCGCGTTTTCGTGGCCGGACATCGCGGCATGGTCGGCTCGGCCATCCTGCGCCGATTGGCCGACGAGGATTGCGAGGTCCTGACCGCCTCGCGCGCCGAGATCGATCTTCTCGACCAGGCCGGCGTGCGGCGTTGGATGTCAGACCGCAAGCCGGATGCAGTGGTGATGGCGGCGGCCAAGGTTGGCGGTATCCTGGCCAACAACAGGCTTCCGGTCGATTTTCTGCAGGACAATCTCGTCATGCAGAACAATGTCATCGACAGCGCCTTCCGCAACGAGGTGCAGAAGCTGCTGTTTCTCGGTTCATCCTGCATCTATCCCAAATTCGCGGCGCAGCCGATCTCCGAGGACGCCTTGCTGACCGGGCCGCTCGAACCCACCAACGAATGGTATGCGATCGCCAAGATCGCCGGGCTGAAACTGTGCCAGGCCTATCGGCGCCAGTACGGCGTCGACTACATCTCGGCGATGCCGACCAATCTCTACGGTCCGGGCGACAATTTCGACCTCAATTCCAGCCATGTCGTGCCCGCTCTGATGCGCAAGGCGCACGAGGCCAGGCGCGCCGGCCGCAAGAGCCTGGAGGTGTGGGGATCGGGCACGCCGATGCGCGAATTCCTGCATGTCGACGACGCCGCCGACGCGCTGGTCTGGTTGCTGAAGAATTATTCGGGCGACAGCCACATCAATGTCGGCTCGGGGGAAGACATCACCATTGCCGATCTTGCCCGCACCATCGTGTCGGTCGCTGGCGCCGATGCCGCAATAACATTCGATGCGACGAAGCCGGACGGCACGCCGCGCAAGCTGATGGACGTGTCGCGTCTGTTCGCCACCGGCTGGCGCCCGCGCTACTCGCTGCGCAGCGGGTTGGAACAGACCTATGCCTGGTTTCTGGAGCACGTCGAGACCGGCGATCTGCGCCTCGGTGCGGCCTGAGGCCGGTATTGGCCGGGAACCTCAGTCGACGAAAAATACCGACGGCCAATTGAGGGATCATTTGGATGGTGGGCGTGACAGGGATTGAACCTGTGACCCCTGCAATGTCAATGCAGTGCTCTCCCGCTGAGCTACACGCCCATCCGAAGCCGCGCATACACCATTTTTGGTTCGGCACGTCAATAGCGGGAAAAGGGAAAGAACGCCTGGCTTGCGGCGTCGGTCAAGACGCGACAAAAAGCGCGTCAGGCGGCCTGCAGCATCTTTTCGACCTCGTTGACGAGGTCGCGCAGGTGGAACGGCTTCGATAGCACCTTGGCGTCTTTCGGCGCCTTGGAATCAGGGTTCAGCGCGACGGCGGCGAAGCCGGTGATGAACATCACCTTGAGGTCGGGATCGATCTCCGTGGCGCGTCGGGCGAGCTCGATGCCATCCATCTCGGGCATGACGATGTCGGTCAAAAGCAGCGAAAAAGGTTCCTCGCGCAGCCGCTCATAGGCGCTGGCGCCATTGTCGAAATCGCTGACCTGATAACCGGCGCGCTCCAGCGCCTTGACGAGGAACCGGCGCATGTCGTCGTCGTCTTCCGCCAGCAGAATGCGTGCCATGTTGTCCCGTCCGAATCACCCAACCGACAATGCCGTGCGGCAAGCCCGTTAACCATGCTGTATATGAGGAGGTGACGGTAAACATCAAGTGAACGTTGGCCGCACAATCCTGATTTGGCTGGCGCTTCGGCGGCTGGACATGCGGGCGGCGAGGTGGCACTTTCCCATCATGATGCATTGGTATTCCCGGGTTCGTCCAAATTGAAAACGGCAGCCGAGGATTTTTCGGTCGTTCCACCCTTCGAAATCCGATCGGGCGCCGAACAGCGCGTTCCCTTCCTCTTCAACTCGCCGCATAGCGGCCGCTACTATCCGGACCGGTTCATGGCTATGGCCAAGCTGGACCGCAACGCCATCCGCCGCTCTGAGGACTGCTATGTCGAGGAATTGTTCGGCGGCGCCGTCGCGCTCGGGGCGCCGATGCTGGCGGCAAACTTCCCGCGCGCCTATCTCGACGTCAATCGGGAGCCGTGGGAACTCGACCCGCGCATGTTCGCCGAACCGGTGCCGTCATTCTGCAACATCCGCTCGGCGCGGGTGGCCGGCGGGCTAGGCACCGTGCCCAAGCTGGTCGGCGAGGGGCTCGACATCTATTCCGGCCGCTTGCCGCTGGCGGAAGCCGTGGCGCGCATCGAAGCGGTCTACAAGCCCTATCACGAGACGCTGAAACGGCTTTTGACCAGAACCCATGCGCGCTTCGGCTACGCCGTGCTGATTGACTGCCACTCGATGCCGGCAAGCATAAGGGTCGGCGACAGCGGATTGCGGCCGGATTTCATCGTCGGCGACCGTTTCGGCATCTCGGCCGCGGCGGCGTTGACCGAGACGGCGATCGGCCTGCTCACCGGCATGGGCTACAGCGTCGCCCACAACAAGCCCTATGCCGGAGGCTTCATTACCGAGCACTATGGCCGCCCCGTGCGCCATCTGCATGCGCTGCAGATCGAGGTCAATCGCGGGCTCTACATGAATGAGCGGACGTTCCAGAGATCGGCTGGTTTCGACGCACTGGCCGACGATCTGGCGCGGTTTTCGGCCGAACTGATGGCGATGCCCGATCACAATTTCATGGATCTGCCGCTGGCCGCCGAATAGCCGCGGAATCGCGGTACCCGCCGCTCATGCGGCAGCGTAAAAAAAGACCGCATCGTTTGCACGACACGGTCGAAGTCTAGGGAGGAAACGCCCAAGGAGGGCATGGACAGGAACCCCTGTCCGAGAACAAACGTATTGTGCGCTGCACAAATGTCAAGGCGCGTTCCGGCTTTTTTAATTCACTGTGAAGTGGAAACTGCATTTCCATGACGGCGGCGTTGCATTCGAGCAACAGTTGGCACCATGCGAAAGGCTCCGAACGCCCTTGTTTCGGCATAAATCCGTAGGCAAACGGGTATCTCCAAACATGCTGGAGCGGGAGAATCAGTTGGACATCAACATCGAGTTCATGCGGCGCATTGCGCGTGCCGCCGCAGCCGAGACCTTGCCGCGCTTCCGCAACCAGGGCGCGGTCACCAACAAGGAGCGCGGCAGCTTCGACCCGGTCACCGAGGCCGACCGCGAGGCCGAGCGCGCCATCCGGGCGCTGATATCAGCGCAATACCCCGATCACGGCATTCTCGGCGAGGAACATGGCAGCGAAAACATCTCCAGCCGGCATGTCTGGGTGATCGATCCGATCGATGGAACGCGCGCCTTCATTTCCGGCCTGCCGGTATGGGGCACGCTGGTCGGGCTGACGGTCGACGGCGATGCCGTCGCCGGCATGATGTCGCAGCCCTTCACCGGCGAGTTGTTCTACGCCAATGCCTCCGGCTCGCATTATGAAGGTCCCGGTGGCTCCCGAAAACTCGCTACGCGCAAGACGACGAATCTCGCCGAGGCGACGCTGTTCACCACCACGCCGGCGCTGTTCAAGGGAGACGCGCGCCTGCGCTACGACCTGTTCGAGCAACAGGTCCAGCTCGCCCGTTACGGCACCGACTGCTATGCCTTCGCGATGGTGGCGGCGGGCAGCGTCGATATCGTTGCCGATCCCGGATTGAAACCGTACGACATCGTCGCGCTGATCCCGATCATCGAGAAGGCAGGCGGCGTTGTCACCACCTTCGAAGGCGGGCCGGCGGAAAACGGCGGCGACATCCTGGCGGCGGCGACACCGGAGCTGCACGCAGCCGCGATGGCGGCGCTGTGCGGCTGAGCATCCGGTGCACCCACGCGTCTGTTTTGCGCAAATCCGACGGAAACCGCGGTACGGTCCTAAAGCAAAGCGCGCCGCGTTTGAGTGAACTCATGTGACGCGCTTGTTTTATGCATGTTATCGCAAAACCGCTGCGCGACATGCATTAGCTGTCGGCAGGCCAAGCGTCCGAGAGACGCAGGCCCCACAAAATGAGCACGAAAGAGATGAGGCCGGTCGGCGCGGACGAATACGCCACACCTTTGATCACAGCTTCCTGAAAGGCACTTCCGTGGAAGGCTCCGGCCGCCAACGGCATAGTCTCGTTGCCGGCCGCCCAGGCGCTGGCGATCACGTAGGCGGCCAGGATCGCCAAAGCCGAATAGATCAGCAGCCAGAAAGCAATCCGCGACGTCGCCGCGCCGAGATTGAGCCTAGACCATGTGAGGCCTAGAGCCAGCAAGAGAACGCCCTCCAGGGCGCTGAGCGTGTGCGCGGACAGTCCGAGCCGCGGTGCGGCGAGATACGGTATTGCAAACCCTTCGAATGACGAAAACAGCAGCAGCGCGACGCCAATCTGCAGTAGCCGATGCCCCTGACGTGACAGCGTGTTCGATGCGTTCATGGTCCTTTTTCTCCCGGCGAATGGCCTCCATTCTCTTTGGCAGCAACCTAGCGCTCGATGCCTTAACGGGAATAAGGGGGCACGCTGCGTCGGACAAGCGACCCGTGCGGGCTTTGTTGGCGGGCGCCGGCGAAGCGGTCAAACAGCGTCGCCGGTTCCGGGGATGAAGGCATCGAATGCCGCAAGCAACTGCTCGCGATAGAGGTCGGCTTCCTGGAGGATCTCATGGCGGGCGCCGTCGATCATCACTAGCGAGCCGACGCGCAGACGTCTCGCATAGGCTTCGACTGCCCTGGTCGAGACGACCTGGTCGGCGCCGGCGGCGATCATCAGCAAGGGCACCTGGATCTTGGCCATGAAATCCGGGTCGCTGACGATCAAGGATGCCTCGGTGGCCGCCTTCAGCCAGCGGATCGTCGGTCCGCCGAGCGCCAGCTGCGGATAGGTTTCGTAGATCAGCGTGTTGCGCCGATAGCGTTCCGGGTCGCTGGTCAGCTTGTTTATGGCGAAGGGCACCGATTCCTTGGGCCGCGGCCCCCACGCGGCATAGAGCCGGCCAAGGCCGAGAAGGCAGAACAGCGAACAGAGGCGGCGGACGGTTTTTACCGAAACCGGCAGGTCCGGCACGGTGAAGAACGGTGCGATCAGCACCATGCGGCGCACGCGGTTCGCCATCGAGGGCGCGGCGAGCAGCGCAATCACCGCGCCGGCCGAGTGGGCCAGTATGTAGTAGGGTCCTCGGCAATCGGGCAGCACGATCTCCTCGAAGAACTGCTCCAGATCGCCGGTGTAGTCGAAGAAGCTCCGGACGAAGCCGCGCTGTCGGTCGCCGATCAGCCGGTCGGAAGCGCCCTGTCCGCGCCAGTCGAGGGTTGCCACGCCAAAGCCCCGGTCGGCAAGGTTGCGAATGGTCTCGAAATACTTCTCGATGCACTCGTTGCGGCCGGTCAGGACGACGACGGTGCCCTTCATCGGGCGGGCAACCGCGGCAAACAGCCCATAGCGGATCTTCTTGCCGTCGCGCGTGGTGAAGAAGCCGCCGGCCGCGTTTTCCGGCAGCGGATTGCCAGGAGTTTCCTGGAAGAGAGGGGGCTGGTGGAGAAGATCGGTCATGCGGTTTTTGGTTGGTGTCGGTGCCGGCGTGGGCGCAAGTCAGGCATAAACGCCCATGCGCCAAAAGCAAAGGAATTCGGGACGCCGGGGAGGTCGACCGCCAGGCAGCGAACAAGTAAGGCCGGAAGCAGCCTTGGCGTGCTTCCGGCCTCTGTCGACCGGGAGGAAGGGACGTTACACCCGGTTCGGCCTCGTCGTGTCGCCTTTTCCGGCGACCTGTTCGTGATCTCGAGAACAGTTTTAGTGCCGCCTGGCTGAACGCTCGCCGAAGCCACGGTTCATCTGCCGTTCATCGGCATCGGGACGTGGGCCGGGGACCGGTCCCGTTCGGACGCGGGAAAATCTTGAAATGCCGTCGTCGGCTTCCCAAATTTGGCATGCGGTCGCCAATGTCGGGGCCGCTGGCCCATCCGGAACGCCGTCACGGGTTTCGCACCGGCCATACGCAACCTTGTTGCTCAACAGGAGAACACACCATGCGTCACGTTGATTTTTCCCCGCTCTACCGTTCGACCGTCGGTTTTGACCGGTTGTTCACCATGCTCGATTCGCTTGCGCAGCCGGAAGGCCAGACGTATCCGCCTTACAACATCGAGCGCACGGGCGAGGATGCCTATCGCATCTCGATGGCTGTGGCCGGCTTCTCGGAAGATGAGATTTCGATCGAAGCTCACCGCAATGTGCTGACCGTCAAGGGTGAGCGCAAGGAGGAAGGCAATGGCGAAGGCTCCGAACTGCTCTATCGCGGTATCGCCAGCCGAGCCTTCGAGCGCCGCTTCCAGCTTGCCGATCACGTCGAGGTTGTCGGCGCCGCGCTGAAGAACGGCCTGCTCTTCGTCGACCTCAAGCGCAACATCCCCGAAGAGCTGAAGCCGCGCAAGATCGCGATCACCTCGGCTCCGGCCAAGGCCAAGCAGATCGAGGCCAAGACTGCCGCCTAAGCCAGGCAGCTAAACTCCGGGACGCCAACTCCCCGGGAAGAAAGGGCGGTGCAGCAATGCGCCGCTCTTTTTGCTGGTGGGCAAGGCTTGCTATCCGGCGAGCAGGTAGCCGAAACGGTCGACCTCGTCGGGCGTGGTCGCGAAGCTGGTGACAAACCGATAGAGCGCTTCGTCTTCGCCAATGTAGCCGTCGTAGCCGAGCGGCCTGTGCCAGTCGTGGAAGGCCGCCCCTGCCGCTTGCATTCTTTCGGCCTCGGCCTTTTTCATGACTGCGAAGACCTCGTTCGCCTGCGGCAGCCAGGCCAGCCGGGCCGAAGGGGAATCTTCTATCGCCGCGGCAAGCCGTGCCGCCATCGCATTGGCGTGCCGTGCTGTGTCGAGCCACAGTCCACCCCTGAGATAAGCATCGAATTGCGCGGCGATGAAGCGCGATTTCGAGAACAGTTGGGCCGCGCGCTTGCGCAAAAAGGCCAATTCCTTGGCTCGCTCGAGGTCGAACAGCACGATCGCCTCGGCGCACCAACAGCCATTCTTGGTGCCGCCGAAGGAGAGGATGTCAACGCCATGCTTCCAGGTCATTTCGGCCGGCGTCGTTTCCAGCGCGACGAGCGCATTGGCAAAGCGGGCCCCATCCATGTGCAGCGGCAGTCCATGCTGCTTTGCGATCGCCGAAATCCTGGCGATTTCGTTCAGTGTGTAGACGGTGCCGACTTCGGTCGACTGGGTGATCGAAACGGCAACCGGCCGCCCGGAATGGACGTTTTCGGGTGCGAAACGGTCCACCGCCCGTTCCAGATTGCCGGCATCGATCCTGCCGAGTGCGCCTTCGACTGTACAAAGCCGCGAACCGCCGGTGAAATATTCCGGTGCACCGCATTCGTCCTCGATGATGTGCGATTCGCGATGGCAGAAGGAAATGCCGCCTGGCTTGTTATAGGTAGTCAGCGACAGCGAATTGGCAGCGGTGCCGGTGGCGACGAAAAACACCGCGACTTCGCATTCGAAGATCTCATTGAAGCGCTGGTAAACGGTCTTGTCGAGGGCACCGTCGCCATAGGCGGTGGAGAAGCCGTCGGCATGGGCCGACAGGCCGGCAGCGATACGGGGATGGGCGCCTGCCCAATTGTCGGAAGCGAAAATCATGCGTCTGCCTATGCTGGGGAAATCGGTGCGAGCTTGGCCGCTTTCGCATGCCGGTCGCAAGGGGCAGATACCGAAAATCCGCTAAAGCCAGTGAAACGCATGAGCGTAGATGCAGCGACGGAAGGTTACGCTGACACGGCGTTCCGCGCAATTTTCTGTCGCGAAAGCTTCAAGAAATTTGTGAATCGGTCTTGTGTGCATCCAAAATTTCTGTCATAAAAATTTAGGACAGTAGTGCTGTCTTATTTTGTCGCACAAAACTGGCCGCATTGGCATATGATTGCGCCTCTGCGGCCATTGCCGCGAGCGACAGCTAGACAGTCTGGCTCCGGCCTGTACGAATACCATATGCGAACCATGCGGAAAGCCGCACGGTCGGCAAGAATTTCGCAAGACGTGCCGCAGATTGAAAGGGGAGCCACGCGCTTCCCGACGGAAACCAGCGCCCGAAGGGGACGGAACGGAGGACAGGACGATGACGGACATGACGCCATCTGCGACGAAGGCCGCGCAGACGACAGCGGCAGCCGTCAAAAATCCGTCCCTGACCAATATTCGGCGAACCAGCACCGGCTATACCGCGCACGGCCTCTATGATCCGCGCAACGAGCATGATGCCTGCGGCGTCGGCTTCATCGTCAACATGAAGGGCGTGAAGTCGCACCAGATCGTCGAGGACGGCCTTGCCGTGCTCGAAAACCTGACGCATCGCGGCGCGGTCGGCGCCGATCCGCTGATGGGTGACGGCGCCGGCGTGCTGGTGCAGCTGCCGGACCGCTTCTTCCGCGAGGAGATGGCCAAGCAAGGGGTCGAACTGCCGAAGCCCGGCCACTACGCCGTCGGCCACGTGTTCATGCCGCGCGACCCGGAGCTGCAGGCGCATATCGAAGGCATCATCGCCGAGGTGGCGCAGCTCGAGGGCCAGCCGCTGCTCGGCTTTCGCGACGTGCCGGTCGACAATTCGTCGCTGTCGAAGGCGCCCGACATAGCCGCTTCCGAGCCGGTGCACCGGCAGGTGTTCCTGGGCCGCGGCGCCGAGATCGAGAACGACGACGATTACGAGCGGCGGCTCTACATCCTGCGCAAGGTCATTTCCGGCCGTATCCACGAAGAGACCAAAGGCGTCGACAACGGCTTCTATGTCGTCTCGATGTCGTCGCGGACCATCGTCTACAAGGGCATGTTCCTGGCCTATCAGGTCGGCGCCTACTACAAGGATCTCACCGACCCGCGTTTCGAGACGGCGCTGATCCTGGTTCACCAGCGCTTCTCGACCAACACGTTCCCGTCGTGGAAGCTGGCGCATCCCTACCGCATGGTCGCCCACAATGGCGAGATCAACACCCTGCGCGGCAACGTCAACTGGATGGCGGCGCGGCAGGCTTCGGTCGATTCCGAACTGTTCGGCAACGACATCTCGAAGCTGTGGCCGATCTCCTACGAAGGGCAGTCGGACACCGCCTGCTTCGACAATGCGCTCGAATTCCTGACGCAGGGCGGCTATTCGCTCGCCCACGCCATGATGATGCTGATCCCGGAAGCCTGGGCCGGCAACAAGCTGATGGGTCAGGACCGCAAGGCCTTCTATGAGTATCACGCAGCGCTGATGGAGCCGTGGGACGGGCCAGCGGCGGTTGCCTTCACCGACGGCCGCCAGATCGGTGCTACGCTCGACCGCAACGGGCTGCGGCCGGCGCGCTACATCGTCACCGATGACGACCGCGTCATCATGGCCTCGGAAGCCGGCGTGCTGCCGGTGCCGGAGGAAAGGATCGTCAAGAAGTGGCGGCTGCAGCCCGGCCGCATGCTGCTGATCGACCTGGACAAGGGCCGCATCGTTTCCGACGAGGAGATCAAGTCGGAGATCGCGACCAGGCATCCCTACAAGAGCTGGCTGGCTAACACCCAGCTCATCCTGGAGGATCTGAACCCGGTCGAGCCGCGCGCCCTGCGCAGGGATGTCTCACTGCTCGACCGCCAGCAGGCGTTTGGCTACACCCAGGAGGACACCAAGCTGTTGATGTCGCCGATGGCGACCACCGGCCAGGAAGCCGTCGGCTCGATGGGTACCGACACGCCGATTTCGGCAATGTCGGACAGATCGAAGCTGCTCTACACCTATTTCAAGCAGAATTTCGCACAGGTCACCAATCCGCCGATCGACCCGATCCGCGAGGAGCTGGTGATGAGCCTGGTGTCCTTCATCGGGCCGCGGCCCAACATCTTCGATCTTGTCGGCAATTCGCGCCGCAAGCGGCTCGAAGTGCGCCAACCGATCCTGACGAATGGCGATCTGGAGAAGCTGCGCTCCGTCGGCCACACCGAAGACCGTTTCGACACCAAGACGATCGACATCACTTACGGTTCGAATGAAGGCGCGGCCGGCATGCAGGGCGCCATCGACCGGCTGTGCGAGCGCGCCGAGGCGGCGGTCGCCGGCGGCTACAACATCATCATCCTTTCGGACCGTCAGCTCGGCCCGGATCGCATTGCCATTCCGGCGCTGCTGGCAACGGCGGCCGTGCACCATCATTTGATCCGCAAGGGATTGCGCACCTCGGTTGGGCTCGTCGTGGAATCCGGCGAGCCGCGCGAGGTGCATCATTTCTGCTGTCTCGCCGGCTACGGCGCCGAGGCGATCAATCCCTATCTCGCTTTCGACACGCTGCTCGACATGCACAAGCGTGGCGAATTGCCAGCGGAGGTCGATGCCTACGAGGTCGTCTCCCGCTACATCAAGTCGATCGGCAAGGGCATCCTCAAGGTGATGTCCAAGATGGGCATCTCGACCTACCAGTCCTATTGCGGCGCGCAGATCTTCGACGCCATCGGGCTCAAGTCGGATTTCGTGCAGAAGTACTTCACCGGCACGGCGACGCTGATCGAAGGCGTCGGGCTGGACGAGATCGCCGCCGAAACGGTCAGCCGCCACACCGACGGCTTCGGCAACGACCCGGTGCTGCGCAACAGCCTCGAGGTCGGCGGCGAATACATGTTCCGCATGCGCGGCGAGGCCCATATCTGGTCGCCCGACGCAGTGGCGACCTTGCAGCACGCCGTGCGCCAAGGCTCGTGGGAGACGTTCAAGGACTATTCCGCCCAGATCGACAGCGAGACGGCGCAGGCGCAGACCATTCGCGGCCTGTTCAAGATCAAGCTTGCGCAAGCGACCGGGCGCAAGAAGGTCAAGCTCGACGAGGTGATGCCGGCGGCCGATATCGTCAAGCGCTTCTCGACCGGGGCGATGTCCTTCGGCTCGATCTCAAGGGAAGCGCACACGACGCTGGCGCGCGCCATGAACGCCATCGGCGGCAAGTCGAACACCGGCGAGGGCGGCGAAGAGGCCGATCGCTATCTGCCACTGCCGGGCGGCGGCAAGAACCCCGAACGCTCGGCGATCAAGCAGGTCGCCTCGGGACGCTTTGGCGTCACGGCGGAGTATCTTGTCAATTCCGACATGATGCAGATCAAGGTCGCGCAAGGGGCGAAGCCAGGCGAGGGCGGCCAGCTGCCGGGTCACAAGGTCGATGCGACCATAGCAAAGGTCAGGCACTCGACGCCGGGCGTCGGCCTGATCTCGCCGCCGCCGCATCACGACATCTATTCGATCGAGGATCTGGCGCAGCTCATCTACGACCTGAAGAACGTCAATCCGGCGGCCGACGTATCGGTCAAGCTGGTCTCGGAAGTCGGCGTCGGCACGGTTGCGGCCGGCGTCGCCAAGGCGCGTGCCGACCACATCACCATATCAGGCTATGACGGCGGCACCGGTGCCTCGCCGCTGACCTCGCTCAAGCATGCCGGCAGCCCGTGGGAGATGGGCCTTGCCGAGACGCACCAGACGCTCGTGCTCAACGGCCTCAGGTCGCGCGTCGCGCTGCAGGTCGATGGCGGCCTGCGCACCGGGCGTGACGTCATTATCGGCGCACTGCTCGGCGCCGACGAGTTCGGCTTTTCGACTGCGCCGTTGATCGCGGCCGGCTGCATCATGATGCGCAAGTGCCATCTCAACACCTGCCCCGTCGGCGTCGCGACACAGGACCCGGTGCTGCGCAAGCGCTTCAAGGGCACGCCCGAGCACGTCATCAACTTCTTCTTCTATGTGGCGGAAGAGGTGCGGGCGCTGCTTGCCGAGATGGGCTACACCCATCTCGACCAGATCATCGGCGACACCGACCTTCTGGAAAAGCGCGAGCTGATCCAGCACTGGAAGGCACGCGGGCTCGACTTCAGCAAGATGTTCTACAAGCCCGATGCGCCGCACGAGGCGGTGCACTGGACCGAGCGGCAGAAGCATCCGATCGACGACGTGCTCGACCGCAAGCTGATCGAACTCGCAAAGCCGGCGCTCGAAGCCAGGCAGCCGGTCAGTATCGAACTGCCGATCCGCAACGTCGACCGTTCGACCGGCGCCATGCTGTCGGGCGAGGTGGCAAAGCGCTTCAAGCACAAGGGCCTGCGCGAGGACACGATCTCGGTCAAGCTCACCGGCACGGCCGGCCAGTCCTTTGGCGCCTTCCTGGCGCGCGGTGTCTCGTTCGAACTGGTGGGCGCCGCCAACGACTATGTCGGCAAGGGCCTGTCGGGTGGCCGCATTGTCATCCGCCCGCCGGAGAACACGAAAATCGTTGCTGCCGAATCCATTATTGTCGGCAATACCGTGCTCTACGGCGCAACCGAGGGCGAGGCCTATTTCTGCGGCGTTGCCGGCGAGCGTTTTGCCGTGCGCAATTCGGGTGTCGCCGCCGTCGTTGAAGGCGTCGGCGACCATGGTTGCGAATACATGACTGGCGGTATCGTCGTCGTCATCGGCCAGACCGGCCGCAACTTCGCCGCCGGCATGTCGGGCGGCGTCGCCTATGTGCTCGACGAGGCGGGTGATTTCGCCGAACGCTGCAACATGGCGATGGTCGAGCTGGAGCCGGTTCCGGAAGAGGACGACCTGATGGAAAAGCTGCTCCACCATGGCGGCGATCTCGACCATAAGGGCCGTGTCGACGTATCCGGCGATATGACCAGCCATGACGAGGAGCGGCTCTACCAGCTGATCTCCAACCACGTCCACTACACCGGCTCGGTACGAGGTCGCGAAATTCTCGACGACTGGGCGACTTTCCGGCCGAAATTCCGGAAGATCATGCCGGTCGAATACCGCCGCGCGCTGATCGAGATGGAGCGGATGCGCATGAACGTGGCGGCGGAATAGATTTGGAAATTGCCGGGAGGCCATGCGTCCCGACAACCATCTTCATCAACAATCCTGACCTCGGACTGAAGGTTGCCACAGCTGCCTTATGAGGTTAACGGGTGCGTCGCCAGGCGTGCCTTCCGGACAGCAGGGACTGGACTATGGGCAAGGTAACAGGGTTTCTCGAGATCGACCGGCAGGTGCACAAGTACCAGCCGGCTTCCGACCGCATCCGGCATTTCCGCGAGTTCACGCTGCCGATGTCGGACAAGGAGGTCGAGAAACAGGCCGCGCGGTGCATGGATTGCGGCATTCCTTATTGCCATGGACCGACCGGCTGCCCGATCCACAACCAGATCCCGGACTGGAACGACCTCGTCTACAATGGCGACTGGGAAAACGCGATCCGCAACCTGCATTCGACCAACAATTTTCCGGAATTTACCGGCCGCATCTGCCCCGCACCTTGCGAGGAAGCCTGCACGCTGAACCTCGAGGATATTCCGGTCGCCATCAAGACCATCGAGCAGGCCATTGCCGACAAAGCCTATGAAACCGGCCATATCCGGCCCTATCCGCCGGAACGGAAGACCGGCAAGCGCGTCGCGATCATCGGCTCGGGGCCGGCAGGCATGGCGGCTGCCCAGCAACTCGGCCGCGCCGGCCATGACGTTCACGTCTATGAGCGCGAGAGCCGGCCGGGCGGGCTGATGCGCTACGGCATCCCCGATTTCAAGATCGAGAAGCATTATATCGACCGGCGCATCGAGCAGATGCAGGGCGAAGGTGTCAGCTTCCATTGCGGCGTCAATGTCGGCGTCGACAAGCCGGTCGCCGAACTGCTCGCCGAATATGACGCCGTGCTCTATTGCGGCGGCTCCGAAACGCCGCGCCCGGCCAACATCCCGGGCGACGATCTCGACGGCGTGCACGACGCCATGCCGTATCTGGTGCAGCAGAACAAGCGTATCGGTGGCGAGCCGATCCAGTCGGTGGCATGGCCGTCGCGCCCGATCGTCGCCGGCGGCCAGCACGTCGTCGTCGTCGGCGGCGGCGACACTGCCTCAGACTGCGTCGGCACCGCCTTCCGCCAGGGCGCGGTGCGCGTCACCCAGCTCGACATCCGGCCGCAGCCGCCGGAAAAGGAGGACAAGCTGTCGGTCTGGCCCTACTGGGCGACCAAGATGCGCACGTCATCGTCGCAGGCCGAAGGCGCCGAGCGCGAATTCCAGGTGGCGACGCTTGAATTCATCGGCGAAGACGGCCAGCTGACCGGGGTCAAATGCTGCGAGGTCGACGAAAAGCGCAAGCCGATCGCGGGCACGGAATTCGTCATCCGCGCCGATCTCGCGTTCATCGCCATCGGCTTTGCCGGGCCAGCCGCTCGCGGGCCGATCTCGGAACTCGACGGGCAGATGAAGATCGTCACCGACAGCCGCCGTTCGAAGAATGTCGAGGCCAATGACCGGGACTACAGGACCAGCGTCGAAAGGCTCTATGCGGCGGGCGACGTGCGGCGCGGCCAGTCGCTGGTCGTCTGGGCGATCCGCGAGGGTCGCCAGGCGGCGCGCGCCATCGACGAGGCGCTGATGGGATCGAGCGTGCTGCCGCGCTGAGTCCGTTCCGAAGAGGTTCTGTTTACTGGCGGATCGCCGTCGTCGTATCGGATGCGGCCGCCGTCGCAGGCTGTGTCTTGGGCGGCCAGGAGAAATCGTCGGCGCGGCCCGGTGAGGCGTCGGGCGCCTTGCCCTCGACGATCAGCCTTTCGCCCGGCAAATTCTTGTCAGCTTTTGCCGGCGGGGCGGCGCCGAGAAGTTCCGAGCCGCCGTCCAGCGCCGGATCGCTGAGCAGCATCGGCACGGTGCGATCGACAGCTATCGGTGCCGCGGCAGGTGCCGGCGCCTCGACGGGAGCGCCGGCCGGGGCAGAAGCCGTCACCACGCTTCCCGGCGCGGCCAGCCCCAGGATCTTCATCAGCGGCTTTTCGGTATAGAAGGCGAGCTTGCGCTTGCCGGCCTTCGACATGTTGATGCCGTCGTCGGAGCGCAGGCGCACCGATTGGCCGTTGATGTCCGGTCCGCTGGTGATGAAGGCGCCGTTCTCGTCGACGAACCCGTCCCAGACGTCGACGAATTCGCCGCCGTGGCTTTCGGCGGACGAGCGGAAGATGTCGTTGAAGGCCAGCATGTCGGAGGTCATTTTCGAGACCCGGAAGGCCGGCATGCCGACCCACAGATACGGCACCTTGGTTGCGGCGATGGCCTTGCCGAACGCATCGGTCCGGCGCTCGTATTCCTTGGTCCAGTTTTCGGATCGCGGCTGCTCGCGTACATCGCCGACGCGCATCTGCTGCCGGTCGTTGGATCCGAGCATGACGACGACGGCTGCCGGTTTTTCGGCAGCGATCAGCGACTTGACCTGTTCTGGCCAGTTGTAGACATCGTCACGCACGAAGCCGGACGATCCGTTGGCACGGACGACGATCCTGACGCCAGTGTTTTCGGCAAAGGCGGCGTCGAGCCCCTCAGCCAGCCCAGACGCCATGAAATCGCCGACCACCAGAACGACGCGTGCATCCGGCGCCTTCTCGACCACTGGGGTTGTCGGCTCGGCCGGCGGCGGCCGGCTAACTGACCGGGGCTTTCTCAGCTTGGGCCTGGGCTTTGTTCTCTGGAATTCTCTCTGGAATTCGGGCGGCGGCTGCTCAAACCGCTCGCTTCTGCGCGGAAACAACAGGTCGCGCAGCGACCAGCCACGACTTTCCGGCTCCTGCGCCATGGCCGCGGTATGAAAGGCACTGGCGCCGCCGACCGCCAGAACGGCGATCGCCAGAACGAGGATCGGCACGCGACGAACGATTAACCGGATGCGCGCAACCGAAACCAATCACCCTCTCCATCCCGCAACCGGCTCTAGTTCTGCCTGAGCCATTTGAGCACTTCCTTGCTCGGATACCCGTCCTGGGTCAAGCCAGCCTTTGCCTGGAAGGCCATGATGGCGGTTTTCGATCCGTCACCGATCTTGCCGTCGAACTTGCCGTCGTAATAGCCGTGCTCGGAAAGTCGCTTCTGAAGCTCCTGCCTTTCCTCGAAGGAGAGCTTGGTAAACGGTCGCTTCCAGTCCTGCACAAGCCCGCCATAGCCGGCAATTTCGTCGGCAAGAAGGCCCACGGCGAGCGCATATTTGTCGGCATTGTTGTAACGCTTGATGACCGAGAAATTCTTGATCATCAGGAAAGCCGGCCCGCCGCTGCCGCCGGGCAGCTTCAACGTCGCCTTGTCCGCACCGTTCTTGAACGGCTTGCCGTTGGCACGGCTGACCCCCAGCGCCTGCCATTGCGACAGCGACTTCGAGCCTCCGGGCAGCTTCTTGCCGTCCGGAAGGCTGACCTCATAACCCCAGGTCTTGCCTGCCTGCCAGCCGTTCTTCCTCAGCAAATTGGCGGCTGTCGCCAGTGCGTCGGGAATCGAATTCCAGATGTCGCGCTTGCCGTTGCCGTCCATATCGACCGCATAGGACTGGTAGCTGGTGGGGATGAACTGGGTATGGCCCATCGCGCCGGCCCATGAGCCGCTGAGATGGCTTTCGTCGATGTCGCCGGTCTGCAGGATCTTCAGCGCCGCGATCAGCTGGGTGCGGGCAAATTTCGCTCGCTTCGGATCGGCATAACCAAGCGTCGCCAGCGAGCGCACGACATTGCGCATGATATCATCGCGCTTGAGAGTTTCGCCGTAGTTCGATTCCATAGACCAGATGGCCAGCAGGATGTAGCGGTCGACGCCGTATCTTGCCTCGATCCTGTCCAGCCAAGGCTTCCATTTCCTTGCCATCTGCTGGCCGACGGCGACCGACTGGTCATGGACGCGGTTGTCGAAATAATCCCAGGCGGGTGCGGTGAATTCGGGTTGAGTACGGGCCTTTTCCAGTACCACCGGGTCAGCATCGTTGATGCCCTTGAATGCCTGGTCGTAGACGGAGCCGGAAACGCCGCTCGCCACGGCGGTAGCACGGAAGCTGGCGACCCATTGGCGGAAGCCGGCATCGGCAAAAGCCGGCCCGCTGGGCATGAGCAAAGCAAGCGAGAGGCTGGCGGCCGTCAGGACGCTGGTGAAGCGCCTTGCGGCGTTGCGAACGGACATCTTTTCCTCCTTCTTCATCTCAGGAAGACTATTCATCGCCGAACCCGGTTAGCATTTGGTTTACCATAGGTGCCGTGCGGGGTGAAAAGATGCGTCAATGCTTTACCAGCTGAGATTTATGACCCGCCGTTCAGTAATCCTCGATTTCGGCATGAAAATGTCTCGAATCGGGATTGCCGAACAGGCATGCAAATGGATAATTGGCACATGAAGAGAGTTCGCAAGGCAGTGTTCCCGGTTGCCGGTCTCGGCACGCGCTTTCTCCCTGCTACCAAGGCCATTCCCAAGGAAATGCTGACGGTCGTCGACAGGCCGGTCATCCAGTATGTGGTCGATGAGGCGCGCGATGCCGGGATCGAGCATTTCATCTTCGTGACCGGCCGCAACAAGGCGGTCATCGAGGATCACTTCGATGTCCAGTTCGAGCTCTACGACACGCTTGCGCAGCGCGGCAAGGACGACCAGCTCGCCCGCCTGCAGCGGCTGCAACCGGCGCCGGGGCAGACCAGCTTCACCCGCCAGCAGGTACCGCTCGGCCTTGGCCACGCCGTCTGGTGCGCGCGCGAGCTCGTCGGCGACGAGCCCTTTGCGCTGCTATTGCCCGACATGATCATGCAGTCGGAAAAAAGCTGCATGAAGGACATGGTCGAGCTTTACGCCGAGACCGGCAACAACATCGTCGCCGTGCAGGAATGCGATCCGGCCGAGGCGCACAAATACGGCATTGTCGGCCGCGGCGAGGACGCGCATCACGGTTTCCGCATCACCGGCATGGTGGAAAAGCCGAAGACCGGCACGGAGCCGTCGAACCTCTACATCAACGGGCGCTATATCCTGCAGCCGGAGATATTCAAGATACTCGAAGGTCAGGAAAAAGGCGCCGGCAACGAGATCCAGCTCACCGATGCAATGCTGAAGCTGCAGAAGCAACAGCCCTTCTACGGCTACCACTACCGCGGGCGGACGTTCGACTGCGGCTCGCCCGAAGGCTTCGTCGAGGCCAACGTTGCCTTCGCACTGTGGCGCAGAGACATGAATGCCAGCATGGCCGGTGTCATTCGCACGCTTCTCGACGAACTCGCGCCGTCAGAACGCCGCGGCATAGCCTTGTAGTTTCAACACCGGTTGCCGCGCTGATCGGCTAAAGCGCGCCGCGTTCGACCGGCCTCATGCGACGCGCTTTAGGTTCTTGTTTTAGGCAAGTCGTTATCGCAAAACCGCTGCACACTTTTGCGCGACATGCATTTAGCGCTGCAACTTCAAGCCGACGAAGATACTGTTGGCCGTGTAGTCGCGCCCAATCAGGTTGCTGGTCAGTTTTTCAGTCCTGGCGCGGGTGGTGAGCCCGGTGTAGCGGTTCAGCCACCACGTCAGCCCAGCCTCGGCGCTCAGCGTCAAATCATGATCGTCGGAGCCGGTATAGTCGCGCCATTCGAGGCCGAGAGCGGCATTTCCGGTCAGGTTAGCGCGGATCTGCCGCTCGCCGGTGAGGCTGCCGGAATAGAGCATGTCGCCGCTTTCGCCCGCATTCGTCGTGTTCTCGGCGGTCGTCTGTGCGGTGAGCCCGATCGTGGTGCCGCGTTCCGGCGACCATTTGAGATCGGCATTGACCGTCGCGCCCGAAATAGCCGGCAGGGCATCGTCGTCGATAGCTTCGCGCAGCCAGCCGACCGAGAACTCGCCGGTAAGCTTCTCGCGGAGATCGAGCTCGACGCCGGCCCGTGCGCCAAGCCTGGTCGAGGAGCGCTGGAAGCCGTTTGGATCGACACGCAAATCATAAGCGCGCCGGCCGATCTCGATTTCGGTGAACGGGGTGATGGCAGGCGAGATCTCGTAACCTGTACGCAAAATGGCCGTGTAGAGCGTCGAGTCGCGGCCCTTCTGCGACAGCGATCCGCCGGACGAAAGCTTGGCGTCGCCAAAGATGTCGTGCTCGACCGCGCCGGTCAGCGCGAAGCGCATCTTGCCGGCATCCTTCTCGACGGCGAGACTGCCGTTCACGGTCTGGCGCACCGGCTGGCCAACGGCGCCGACGACCGCGTCCGGCGCCGAGGCCGATTCGGGCACGGCCTCATAGCCCAGCTTGGCGATGGCGCGCAGATCATTGTCGAGATCGATGTTGAGTGTGCCGTCGACGCGGCCTTGCGCCTCGTGAATGTCATAGCCGGACAAGGTTTCGCGGAAGATGCCATAGCCCTCAACCGTCGCCGAATTCTCCCGCCAGTCGGAGACGGCGTTGAAGCGCAGAGTCGTTTCCGACAGCAAGGCCGGCTTGCCGAGGCTGCTCGAATCGGCGTTTGTCGAAGACGTCAGGCCTTGCTCGAGCGTCGGCCGGATTACGAAAGAGCCGAGCTTGATGCCGGTGGCGGCGAACGGGTCGTCCTCGTTCTTTTTGTTCTGGCCTTCGATGGCTTCGGTGCGCTCGGCGCCGGGGTCGAGCCTGAGCCTCTCGGCGGAATCGATGGTGACGGCACGGCGGTTGACCGTATCCTGCTCGTCTATAGCGGCGGTATCGGTGTCATCGGTCGCCGCCGCGGCTGCAGTCGCGGCTCTCTTGCGCTTCTGGCTGTCAGCGGTCTCGTCTTCGGCGTTGGCCGCATTGGCGGCGCGTGGCGTCGCGCTTGGTCGCCGTCGGGGTGGCGGAGCAGGGTTGTCGGGAAATGGGTCGCCGCTGGCCGCTGGTTGATCGAAAGTGCCGCCGGTTGTGGCCGCCTCGCCCGTGCCGTCGTCAGGCAACGCCCCTTGGCTGGCCGGGCGATAGGTAGGCAGCGGCGTATTGTCGTTGGCGGTTGCAGCAGCCTGCGCGGCTTGGGTTCCGGCTATGCTCGAGTGCCTGATCTTGTACTGCTGTTCGTCCAGGATTGTCGATTCCGAAACCTCGCCGCGCAGCTCGGTTTCCTGGGCGCAAAGCAGTGCCGGCCGCGACAACGCAAAGACACTGGTTGCCAGCAGCAAAGCGCAGACCGCCTTGCCCTTTCGTCCCATTTTGTTTTGAGGCTGAAACCCGGACATCGGCACCACTGCTTGCGCGGCGCACGCGCGCCATACTTACGAAACCGTAAATGGGGATGGTTAACGGAGCGTTGAGGCATGGCCCATCAGGAGGTTCCGGACGGCAATTCCGTTGGACAGGCGCGCGCCGAAGCGCTAATCGCATCGTCCATGGACGTGAAATCCCCAGACAGGAAGCGGCATGACGGGCAGGCCGCGATTGCCTCGGCGCTGAGAACCGTGGCGACGGAGCAGGCCGGCGTCGCGGCACTGGCAGACGCTCTCGAAAACGGGCTGGCCGAGCCGTTCGCACGAGCCGTCGGCATGGTGTCGCAGATCGATGGCCGCGTCATCGTCACCGGGGTCGGCAAAAGCGGCCATATCGGCTCGAAGATCGCCGCAACGCTCGCCTCGACCGGCACGCCGGCCTTTTTCGTCCACCCTGCCGAAGCCAATCACGGCGACCTTGGCATGATCGCCAGAAACGACGCCATAATCGCGCTTTCGTGGTCGGGCGAAAGCCTTGAGCTCAAGGGCATCATCGCCTATTCGAGGCGCTTCTCGATCCCGCTGGTCGCGGTCACCGCGGGTGAAAAATCGGCTCTGGCGCGCGCGGCCGACGTTGTGCTTCTGCTGCCGCGAGCACCGGAAGCCTGCCCGCACGGGCTTGCGCCGACGACCTCGACACTATTGCAAATGGTGATGGGCGATGCGCTGGCCATCGCGCTGCTCGAGGCACGCGGCTTCACCCCGGACCATTTCCGCACGTTTCATCCCGGCGGCCAGCTCGGAGCCAACCTGACGCAGATCCGCGAGATCATGCATGTCGGCGACAGGCTGCCGCTGGTGTCGTCAGGTACCGGCATGCGCGAGGCAATCCTCGAACTGTCGCGCAAGGGGTTTGGCTGCGTGGCCGTGACTGCCGCGGACGGCAAGCTGATCGGCATCATCACCGATGGCGACATCAGGCGCCATATCGGCAGCGATCTCCTGGCAATGAGCGTCGATCAGGTGATGACCAGAGAGCCGAAAATGGCTTCGCCCGACACGCTTGTTGCGACGGCGCTGCAGACAATCAACGACTCGGCTATCACCAGCCTGATGGTGGTCGAAGGCAGGCGGCCGATCGGGCTCGTCCATCTGCACGACCTGCTGCGCATCGGTGCTGCCTAGCGGGCTTCTAGACCGCCTCGACCGTCAGTTCCAGGTCGGTATCAGCGGCGCCCGTCACGCGCACTTGCGTGCCGGCCGGCAGGTCAGGGCCGGAGACGCGCCACAACGTGTCGCCCAGCTTTATGCGGCCGCGCCCGTCCTTGATCGGCTCGGCAAGGGTCGCCGTCCGGCCGACCATCTGTGCGCCGCGACGGTTGAGCAGGGGCTGGTCGGTTTCATCATGGCGCCCGCCCACCAGCCGCTTGCCGACATAGGCCGAGACCAGCGACAGCGCGAGGAAGGCGAGGACCTGGACTTGCCAGGTCCAGAAACCGGCATCCCAGATGAGCAGTGAGACGACGCCGATCAACAGCGCGGCAATGCCGATCCACAGCATGAAAATGCCCGGCGCGATGACCTCCATTACCAGCAGGACGAAGCCGAGGACCATCCAGCTCCACGGGCCGAGTTCGGAAACAATGCGGCCGAGCATGGCTGTGGCCTCAGGTTTCGCTCGGACGAACGACCGGCGGGCGGGCGGCCTGTCGTGCGGCACCGGCGGTGCCTTCGCTTCGGAAAACTTCCTTGGCGATTTCGCCAATACCGCCGAGCGTGCCGATCAGCGATGAGGCCTCCATCGGCATCAGCACGAGCTTGCTGTTTGTCGCTGAGCCGATCCTGGTCAGCGCTTCGGTGTATTTCAGCGCGACGAAGTAGTTGAGCGCCTGCACGTCGCCTTTGGAAATCGCCTCCGACACCACCTGCGTGGCGCGTGCTTCAGCCTCGGCCGAGCGCTCGCGCGCCTCGGCATCGCGGAAGGCGGCTTCCTTGCGGCCTTCGGCCTCCAGGATCTGCGATTGCTTGAGGCCTTCGGCGGCGAGGATCTGCGCGCGCTTATTGCGCTCGGCCATCATCTGTCGGCCCATCGATTCGACGAGATTGGCCGGCGGGTTGATGTCCTTGATCTCGACACGAGTGATCTTGATGCCCCAGGGATGCGCCGCCTCGTCAACGACGCGCAGCAGGCGCTCGTTGATGGCGTCGCGGTTCGACAAAAGTTCGTCGAGGTCCATCGAGCCCATCACGGTGCGGATGTTGGTCATCGTGAGATTGAGAATCGCATTCTGCAGGCCGGAGACCTGGTAGGCGGCCTGCGCCGCGTTGAGCACCTGATAGAAGGCGATGCCATCGACGGCAACGGTGGCATTGTCGCGGGTGATGATCTCCTGCGTCGGTACGTCGAGCACTTGCTCCATCATGTTCATCTTGGCGCCGACGCGGTCGACGAAAGGCACGATCAGGTTGAGGCCTGGGTTCAATGTCCTGGTGTAACGGCCAAAACGTTCGACGGTATAATTATAGCCTTGCGGAATTGTTCGGATGCCCTTGATAAGCACCAGCACGACAAGGGCGACAAGAACAAGAAGCGCGATATCAAAACCACTGAAACCCATTTGGCTCTTCCCTCAAAGGCCGGCTATGTTGGATATTCCACGCGACCGATTCCACCAAACACTTAAGTGTGTTTCAGCAATGTTACAATCAGGTGATCACGGATTGCGGGTGCATAGACGGGTGATCTGTTCAGGCCCAGCCGGACAGCTCGCGCCGCACCATCGCCTCGATCACCGCCATGCCCTCGGCACTGTCGTTGAGGCAAGGGATATGTGCGAACTTTTCGCCGCCGGCATGATGGAAGGTCTCGGACGCTTCCCTGCCGATCTCGTCCAGCGTCTCGATGCAGTCGACGGAAAATCCTGGATTGACGATGGCGACCGATTTCACGCCTTCGCGCCCTAGTCTTTCGACCGTCTTGTCGGTGTAGGGCTGCAGCCACTCCTGCGCGCCGAAGCGCGACTGGAAGGTGGTAATCAGCTTGTTTTCATCCCAGCCGAGCTTTTCGCGCAGCAGTCGGGTCGTCTCGAGGCAATGGGCCTGGTAGGGGTCGCCCTTGTCGGAATAGAGTTTCGGAATGCCGTGATAGGAAGCAATGACAATTTCCGGTTCGAATCCGAGGCTCGCCAGATGCTTTTCGACCGAACGGGCGAGCGCCTCGATATAGGCCGGCTCGTTGTAATAGGGTGGCACGCTGCGAATGGCCGGGGCGCGGCGCATCTTCATCAGCGCGCGAAACAGCTGGTCGTTGGCAGTCGCAGTCGTCGTCGCCGAATATTGCGGATAGAGCGGGAAAGACAGGATGCGGTCGCAGCCTTGCTCGACCAGTCTCTCGGCCACGCTCTCGGTCGAAGGGTTGCCATAGCGCATCGCCCAGTCGACGACGACATTGGGTAGCTCGCCGAGCGCGAGCCCGAGCTTCTCGGCCTGGGCGCGGGTGTAGGTTCGCAGCGGCGACTCGTTGCGCTCCCGGTTCCATATCCTGGCATAGTTGGCCCCTGATTTCTTCGGCCGGGTGGTGAGGACCACGCCGTAGAGGATCGGATACCAGATCGCCTTGTTGAGCTCGATGACGCGCGGATCGGACAGGAACTCCCGGAGGTAGCACCACATCGGCTTGAAGCCGGTGCCGTCCGGGGTGCCGAGATTGATCAGCATGACGCCGACCTTGCCGGTCCTGACCAGAGGGCGCCCTGCCGACGGCGAGGCGGCAGTCTTCTCGGCTTTGATTTCAGCAGGGTTGGCAAGCGTCATGAGGTTCTCCAACACCGCGAACCAACGGTGCCGCGGCGAAAGTAGCGATGCCGCGCCGGTTTTCAAATGCTGCGTCTGGCCGCACCTTATCCCAGAAATGCAACACCCGCCCGGTCTGCCGGGCGGGTGCATTGCGTTCCTGCGGCCGGATTACTTCGAGGCCGTCGGGATCGTCAAGGTTGCGCCGACCGGAAGGCGGCGTGGCTCGTAGGCTTTGTTGGCAGCGGAGATTATTTTCCATTTGGTGCCGTCGCCATAAGCCTTCACCGCGAGATCCCAATAGGTATCGCCGGCGACGATTACATGGCTGCTTTCGGCCGGTGCCGGCTCAGCCGGAGCAGGGGTCGCCGGAGCCGGTGTGCCAGGAGCCGCAGGTACCGCCGGCTGGGCCGGCTCGGCGGGTGCGGGTGCCGGCGCTGTTTCAGCCGGGACGGCCGGCGGCGTCTTGGAAATGTCGCCGGAGCCGGCCGGCATTTCGGGCATTGCCGGCTCAACGGGCTTTGCCGGCGCAGCCTCAGCAGGTTTTGGCGGTTCGGCAGGGTTGGCAGGTTCTGCGGCCGGGGCCACGGTCGCGGCGATCTCGGTGATGCGGCCGTCGAGCTTCGGCGTATAGGGCCGGTGCGCGCCTAGGTAGTCGGCGACGACCTGTTCCAGCCCCGGGCCGTAATCATAGGCGTTCTTGGCCTTCTCGGCGAACACCTTGTAGCCGTCGCCGCCCTGGCGGACATAGTTGTTGGTGGCGACCAGGTAATCCTTGTCCGGCTTAATCGGCGTCCAGGCGCCGCCTTCCATGACCTCGACCGATTTGACGCGTCCGTTAGGCGGCGCCGATTTGTCGAACGCATATTTCAGGCCGGCAACCTGCGGGAAGCGCCCGGCGCCGTCCTCGACCTGGCTGAGGCCGCTTTCGAGGCCGGCAACCAAATCCTTGCCGGAGATCTGGAAGGTCGCCAGCGTGTTCTGAAACGGCAGGACGGTGAGAACCTCGCCCATGGTGACGGTGCCCTGGTCGATGGAGGCGCGCAAGCCGCCGCCATTCGAGATGACGATCTCGACACCTTGGCCCTTGACCCGGTCGAGGACGGCGTCGGAGACCAGATTGCCCATCTCGCATTCGCGGGCGCGGCAGTTTTCGCGACTGCCGTCGATCGCCTTGGTGGTCTCGGCGACTTCCTTGTTCTTCAAGGCCTCGATCGGCGCGCCGAGTTCCTTGATGCGGGCAAGCACGGCGGGGTCGGGCATGATCGATTTGTCGAGATGGATGGGATCGCCGCTTGCCTCCTTGACGACGCCGTTGTCGTCGAACACGACCTTGAACTCGCCGAGATATTTCGAATAGGACGCCGCCTGCACGACCGGCACTTTGTAACCGTCCGGATTGTCGACCATCGTCGGATATGGGCCTTCCGCCTTGGGGTCGGTGTTGGACAGCAGCGAATGGCTGTGGCCGCCGACCACCACGTCGATGCCCGGGATCTTGGCGATCACGTCGCGCTCGCGCTTGTAGCCGATATGGGTGACCGCGATGATCTTGTTGACGCCCTCTCGCTTCAGTTTCTCGACCTCAGCGGTGATCGACTTGACGTCGTCTTCGATGGCAATGTTCGGGCCAGGCGAGGCAAGCTCCGGCGTGTCGTTGGTGACCGCGCCGACGATGCCGATCTTCTGGCCGCCGACCTCGACTATGATCGACGGCTTGACGCGGTCGCCGAGCTTGGATTGCGCATTGGCCTTCACGTTGGCGCCGAGCACCGGAAACTGGATCATGTCGAGGAACGGCGCCAGCGCCGACTCGCCATCGTCGAACTCATGGTTGCCGAGAGCCTCGGCATCGAATTTCATCTGGTTGAGGAATTCGCCTTCGGTCTTGCCTTTGTAGGTCGTGTAGAAGAGCGAGCCCTGGAAATTGTCGCCGGCGCTGAGCAACAGCACGTTCTGGCCTTCCAGCTTCTTGCGCTCCTGCGCGATCGCGGTGACCAGGCGGGCGGCGCCGCCGACGCATTCGCCCTTGGTCTCCTCCTCGGCCGAGCAGGTCGATTCGTACTTGTTGTTGCTCTCGATGCGGCTATGCCAGTCGTTGATGTGCAGGATGTTGAGCGTGTAGTCGGCAAAGGATACCCCTGCCGACAGGCCAAGCGCCGATGCCGACAGCGCGGCGATGGCAGCAATCTTCTTCATTCTCGTCTCCCGGATAACTTGACCAGAGGCGTTTAACGCTCTTGTTTGACTGGGATGTAACAGCCCTCTTGGGCTATGTTCACATCGCGTTTCAGTCGATGCAAGCGGAAATCGGCATCAGCTTTGCCGGCGCAAGAAGACGGCGGCTTGAAGCCGCCGCCCTTGTGCAAAGTAAATTCGGAATCGGATTTCAGGTGCGCCTGGTCAGCACAAAATTCTGCCCGCTCGCGCTGGTGCAATTGAGCTGGCTGGTGGAGACCATCAGGCAGTTGAAGCTGATTGGCGTCTGGCGGATCAGCGAAGTGCCATGGATCTCGACCGAGGTGCCGCCGGTCATGGTGTAGCTGCCATCGGCAAGCTTCTGGCCGGTGTCGGTTGCGACGGTCGCGAAGCTGCCGCCCTTGAAGGTGGACAAGCCCGTGCCCTGCGCGTCGATCCAGGAGCCTTCAACCCCCTTGGCCGTGATCACCGGCGGCTCGCCTGGGCCGGTTGTCGTGCAGGCCGCCAACGCGACCGTAGCGGCCGCGGCAATGCCAGCCGAAAGCAGTCTTTGCGCAATCGTCATCTTCAAGATCCTCTCCTCTCGCATCGGCCCGAAAATCGATCCGATTTTCGGAAAGCACGATGCGCACATTCAAAGTGCTAGAGCGTACTTTGTGCGTCCAAATGGACGCACGTGGCTCTAGGCCGCCCCTCTTCAATCGCCCGATTTCCGGGCGATTGCAAGCTGGCCGAGTGTCGAGGCAACGCTGCTATCGAACGAGGATGTTGCGGAATTGCCACGGGTCTTTGGTATCGAGATCCTCGGGAAACAGACCAGGCCGATTGTCGAGCGGTGTCCAGTCGGTATAATAGCTCCTGACCGGCCCGAGATAGGGGCCCTGCACGTCGAGGCAGCGCTTGTAATCCATCTCGTCGGCCTCGACGATGCCGGCCTCGGGATTTTCCAGCGCCCAGACCATGCCGGCCAGCACCGCCGACGTGACCTGCATGCCGGTGGCGTTCTGATAGGGCGCCAGCTTGCGCGCCTCGGCCAGCGACAGCTGCGAGCCGTACCAGTAGGCGTTCTTGGCGTGGCCGTAGAGCAGCACGCCGAGTTCGTCGACGCCATCGACCAGTTCATTTTCGTCGAGCACGTGATGCACGGGCTGAGCCTTGCCGGCGACACCGAACATCTCGTGCAGCGACAGCACTGCGTCGTTGCAGGGATGATAGGCGTAATGGCAGGTCGGCCGGTATTGCACCTTGCCCTTCTTGCCGCGCAGCGTGAAAAAATCGGCAATCGAGATCGCTTCGTTGTGTGTCACCAGGAAACCGTATTGCGGGCCGGGCGTCGGACACCACGTGCGCACGCGTGTATTGGCGCCGGGCTGCTCCAGATAGATCGCGGCCTTCGAACCGTTCTTGTGGCTTTTGGCGTTCTTCGGCATCCACGCCTCATGCGTGCCCCAGCCGAGCTCGGCCGGCTGCAGCCCTTCCGAAATGAAGCCTTCGACCGACCAGGTGTTCCAGAACACGTTCATCGGCTTGGGCTTCTTGGTGCGCTGGGTGTCGCGCTCGGCGATATGGATGCCCTTGACGCCGGCCTTCTTCATCAGCCTGGCCCAGCCTTCGCGATCGTGCTGCGCGGGTTCCGAGACGTCGAGGCCAAGATCTGTGGCGAGATTGACCAGTGCCTGCTTGACGAACCACGAGACCATGCCCGGATTGGCGCCGCAGCACGAGATCGCCGTGGTGCCGCCCGGGTTCTTCGCGATTTCAGTACGTACGGTCTCGCGCAGCGCATAGTTGGTGCGTGAGGCGTTGTCGGCCTTCTCGTCGAAATAAAAGCCGAGCCAGGGTTCGACCACCGTGTCGATATAGAGGACGCCAAGCTTGCGGCAGAGCTTCATCAGCTCAAGCGAGGAAGTGTCGACCGACAGGTTGACGCAAAAGCCCTGGCCGCCGCCATTGGTCAAAAGTGGTGTCAGCAGCTTCTTGTAGTTCTTTTTGGTCACCGCATCCTGCATGAAAGTGATGCCGCGCTCGTCGAGCAATTTGCGGTCGGTGTCGCGCGGGTCGATGACCGTCATGCGCGACTTGTCGAATTTGAAATGGCGCTCGATCAGCGGCAGCGTTCCCCGTCCGATCGAGCCGAAGCCGATCATCACTACAGGGCCGGTGATCTCACCGTAAACGGGCCAGTTTTCATTCGCCATTTATCGATTACTCCCTCAAAAAACGCTTCGGAACAGCGGCTTGGCCGCGGCGCGACAAACCATAGATCATTGTCACAATAAAGCGAAAAGCGGACGGCCGGCCTCACGCCGCGCCATCCCGGCTACGGCTCGACCAGTCTTGCGAATTCAGGCTTGAAGAGGTCACGTGCCTCGGAGACCGGCAGTTCCAGCAGATCGTCGGCGCAGGCCTGGATGGCATGCGGCAGGGTCTGGAGCCCGAAAACCAGAACCTGCTTGTCGCCCTCACGCCAGAGGCTGACCGCTAGATATTCGCCGATGAGATCGTCCATGCCGCATTCGGCTTCGTGATCGATATCGGTCTGATCGATCGGTTTCTTGCGCCGCTGCTTGACGAAGGAGGCCAGGGAAGGACCGGGCTTGCCATCCACCGTATCCGAGAAAATGTCCTGAAGGCCAAGCAGGACGCCGCGCCGCACATCCATGATGTAGGCGTCCGAATAGTTGGTCGGATGCGCTCCGCCGCAGAAGATGCTGCCGGACTCCCGCCAGCTCATCAGCCGCGGAGTCAGCGACGTCACTTCGAATGTGCTGTCCTCATAGCCGCCGAGCGTGCCGCCGTTCATACCGTCAATTGGCCCGCCTTCGTTGAAACCGGCATATTGCGCCGCCACGCAGCCCAGTGCGCCGATGTTTGCGCGCCAGTGCCTCTCTTGCAGCAGAGCATTCGCGGCCTCGATCGGAACGTCGCCGGACAGTTCGACAATGCGCGGCGTGGCAAACCTGGTGCGGGGGTCGACGACATAGCGGTAGGTTGCGTCCGGCCAACCAGTCGTCTTGCCGTTATCGAGCTGAGTGTCCATCCGCAGATAGTCATAAGGGGACGTTTCCATAGTGAGCGGCGTGTCATTGGCGAAGAACTTCATGAAGCTGAAATCGTAGAGATCGAGCGGGGTGCCGGGCTCGTTCCCGGTCACTTGCCGACTTGCGACCCGTTCCAATCTGAGCGGCAGCGCCTTCTTTCCGTTCCAACTGCCTTCAAGGGTCTTGCCGTTACTGGATGAGGCCAGGCGCCAGACGGCGGCAATCGGCGCGGCCTTTCCGTCATCGCAATTGTCGGCGCCGCATGCCTCCTCCTCGGCCAGTTCGAACTTGCTGCCCCTTTGAGACCGGGCCTGCAGCGGGATGTCAACGCCCTTCGAGCGGTAGAAATAGCGGCCGGCCAGCGGGCCGCCGGGCGCCGCGGGGTCGCCGGTGAATTCGACGACGATATCGGCCTTTCCAAGCTTGCCGGCATAAGTCACCGGCTCCGCCTCGGCTGCTGTCGACAGCACCAGGATCGCGGCCATGAACGTGACCGGCCTGCTAAGATGCTGGATCATTGTTCCCCCCAGCGATCATTTTCAGTGTTTCCACCAGCCGGTCACGGTCGGCGGTCATCCCCTTGTAGTCGAGTTGTGCCTCGTCCAGCGCCAGAAGTTGTTCGGCCAAGGACGCCGCGAGCGCCGCGCGGTCGGGGTGGCGTTCCAGCACGGCGAGCGGGTCGAGATGGATGCGGATGGTGAAGAGTACGTCGCCCGAAACGGGGAGCTTTCTCAGCGTCTGCCGCTCGACGCGGATAAAGGCATGGGCGTCGATGTCGCCATCCGGGAATCTCGACGGGCGACTGCTGGCGCGGTCGATGCGTTCGAGGTTGGAGAGCGGGTGGTAGAGTGCGTCGCCCGCCTGGATCGACCAGTTGTAGCGCTCGACGGCTTGGCCCTGGAGGCCGTCGAACATGCGGTTGATGAGATCGGCCGGGCGTGTGCCCGGGCCGAAACCCGGTACCGGCGCGTGGATCTGCTGCAGCGGCTTGCCGAATTTTTCGATCAGCGACCATGACGACGGGAAGCAGAGCGAGCCGGCCGCCAGACGCCAGCCGCTCTCGTCGCGACGCATCAGGATCAAATCCTCCTGGACGAGCAACGAGGCCGCGACAAGCGGCGCATCGCTGAAAGAAGCTGAGGTGCCTGAGCCCTCGAGATTGTCGATGCCGCCGATCACCTCGATCGCATTGTCGGTACGCCTGTGGGTCTCAGGAAAGTTCGCCGCCAGATGCGCACCGAGCAGATCGAGCACTTCGCGCTGAGCGTCGCGCGTTGTTTGCTCCTCGACAAAAACCTTGCCGGGAATTTCCGCATAAAGCCGGCGTTTCTCGGCAAGATAGGGCAGCAGATATTCGTCGACCTCGATCCAGCTATCGAGATTGAGCGGCTTCAGCCCGATGGTGAACAGTTTCGACGAGCCGTCATAGGGTGTGTGGGTCGGCGGGCGGAAGCTCATGCCTCTTTGTAGGCTTCCAGTGCGGCGGCGGCCATTCTCGCCGTGAATTCGGTGATTTCGTAATCGGCGGCACCTGCCTTGGCGAAGGGATCGTCCGCCAGTCTGGCTTCGAGCACTTCGCGTGGACCACGCGCGATGATGATGCCGCCGGTCCTTGGCCGCTTTGGCCCGGAGGCGACAAAGATACCTTGCGCATAGCAGGCCTTCAGCCACTCGACATGCGCTTGCTGCAGGCGGTCGATCTCGGTCAGCGGCACCTTGTAGTTCAGCGAAACCACGAACATTGTTGTCTCCAGATGCTTCAGCCCAGCCGCGCCGGGATCAATCCGCGCAGCGAGTTGCCGACGAACAGCGCCTTGGCCGATTTCAGTTCGTTCCACGTGTAGACCGCTTCACCGGCGCGGCCTTGATCCAGCAGTTCGCCGCGCAGGACGCCAGGCAGCAGGCCGCAATCGAGCCGCGGCGTGGCCAGCACGCCGTCGCCGAAATCGGCAAAGACATTAGTGATCGTGCCCTCGCAGATTTCGCCGCGCTCATTGGCGAGCAGCACCTCGTCGGCGCGCCCGGCGAGATATTCGGCGCGCGCGCGCGTATAGGTTTGTCGGCGGCTGGTCTTGTGGCGCAGCAGCATATCGCTCGAATCAAGCCGCACGCGCGCCAGCTGCAGGGTCCAGACCTTGTCTGCGGCGAGCGGCTCGTAGGGCTGCACCGACACCGCCATTTCGCCCTTGCGCGACAGGACGAGGCGGGTGCGCAACGCGATCTGTTGGTGGCCGACCGCATTCATCAGCGCTTCGCCGACCCTTGTCGGATCGCAGGCGAAACCGAGTTCGCTTGCCGAGCCGTAAAGCCGCGCGAGATGGCGGTCGAAACGGAGGAAACCCGAGCCGGGTTCCCAGCGCATTGTTTCGATCAGTTCGAAATCGGCAGTGTTCCCGTCGCGAAACGGGCTTTCAGCAGACACTCCTGGTACTCCTCTTCGGCTGTCGAATCGAAGACGACGCCACCGCCGACATTGTAGACCGCCTCGCCATTGGCAAAGAGCGAGATGGTGCGGATCGCCACCGAAAAGCGCATCCGGCCGCCGGGCGCGATCCAGCCTATGGCGCCGCAATAGACATCGCGCGGGCCACTTTCCAGCTCGCGCAGGATCTCCATCGCGCGGATCTTCGGTGCGCCGGTAATCGAGCCGCAGGGGAACAGCGCGGCGAAAATCTGATGGATGGCGAGGCCGGGCAAGAGTTTCGCCCGCACGCGGCTCACCATCTGGTGGACGGTCGGGTAGCTCTCGATGCGGAAAAGCTCCGGCACATCGAGCGTGCCAACCTCGCTGATCAGTGAGATGTCGTTGCGCAGGAGATCGACGATCATCCGGTTCTCGGCCTGGTTCTTCTCGTCGTTGCGCAAGAACGCTTTCAGGCGATCGTCCTCGGCTTTTGTTGCGCCGCGCGGCGCGGTGCCCTTCATCGGATGCGTCTCGATCATGCCTTCCGCGTCCACCTCGAAGAACAGTTCGGGCGAACGCGACAAGACGATCGGATCGCCGAGCGCGACCAGCGCCCCATACTTCACCGGCTGGCGTTCGGTCAGCGCGTTGAAGGCGACCAGCGGGTCGCCCGACCACTGCGCATGGACCGGAAAGGTCAGATTGCCCTGGTAGCAGTCGCCCTTGCGGATGTGGTCATGCAGCCTGGCAAAGCGTTTGGCGTAGTCGTCCGAAGACCAGGCTGCCTTGGCGTCGAAGATTGGGCCGTTGCTGGCCGGCGGATCGCCTGGCGCGACCGTCTGCTCGACCGGCGCATCGAACACGCCGAGGCAAAAAAGCGGGGCGCGGCGGCCGGCCGGCAGCAGCGGAACGAGCTTGGGTTCGAGCAGGTAACCGGCCTCGTAGGAGAAATAACCGGCCAGCCATTTGCCGCCGTCATGTGCAGCCTGCGCGGCTTCCAGCGCCGGCAAAAAATCCGCCTCGCCATGCGCTGCGATTAACTCGGCCGGCCGGTCGAAAACGAGCTGCCGCGCGGTCTCGTCGTTCCTGAAAATTGCAAAGGGCAGGGGCAGGGACATAAGGCTCGGATGCTGCGGTCACCAGCGATCGATCTATATGGGGGCTCGACCGTGCGCAATCGAGGGAACGGCGTCCCAAGACGCAAAGGCGCGGCGGCAAAAACAAAAGCGGCGCCAGAGGGCGCCGCCTTGTTCCAGATGCCGCCTTGCGATGGATCAGGTGTTGCTGGCTTCTCCCGCGGTCGGGAAGCGGCGCGCAAATTCCTTTTCGTCGCCGGCGGCAAGCAGTTTCGCCTGCTCGATCCAGCGTTCACGTTCGATACGGCCGTCGAAATTCAACGTCGCCTCGATCCGCTTGACATCGTCGGGCGTCCAGGCGGCGATCTGGGCATAGGTCGTGACCCCAAGCCCTTTGAGCAGCCGCTCGTTGGTCGGGCCGATGCCGATCAGGCGACGCAGATCGTTGGCGTTGCCTGGGGCAGTGGCTGTTGCCTTGCCGGTCGCGGCTTTCTTTGCAGATGGCGCAGCCTTGCTTGCCGCCGGCGCGGTCGTCGGCGCGGCGCTCGCTTTCGATGCAGGCGGTTTCGGCGTTGCCGTTTTCGCGGCATTTGCGCGTGGCGCGGTCGCGGCCTTCGCCGTTGCAGATTTCTTCGGCGCCGGTTTGGCCGGTGCGGATGTCGAAATCAGCGTTGACGGCGCCTGCATCGCCGCCTTGGTCGCACCGGCCTTGGCGGCTGGCGCCTTAGCTGTTGCCGCCTTCGCGGTTGGCGCCTGGGTGGTTTTCGCCTCGCCCAGCCGGCGTTCGAGATCGGCGCGGGCGCGGCCGCATGCATCCAACTCACCGGTCAGACGGTCGCTATCGGCCCGCAATCTGTCGCGTTCGCTGCGCGTGCGGTCTAGATCGCCGCGCAAACTGTCGAGTTCGCCACGCAGGCGTCCCCAAATGAACCAGCCAACCAACACACCTACCAGGAACGCCAGGAGCATGTAGAAAAAAGTGCCCATTGTCTTTCTCTCTCCAGTCCGATCCGTCCGCCCTGGCCTGTAGAGCCATGACCTCGGCGAAGGACCATTCGATGGTGGTTCCGCAATTTGCAGAACAGCCGGCTTCGATCGAGCTGTCGGCGACCGGTTTGCCCCTGGCCAACAACCGTTGTCGCATCCGCCGACACGCCATGGCCGGTCGGGATTTTCCGACCGGATCCATTCGTGCCCGGCTGAGCTTGAGGGCGGACGCTATCATACAGCTTACGGGAATCTAACGGAAAACTTCCATGGAAAGTTATTTAAGAACAAATAACCAAGACAAGAATAGACCATCGCCAATATGCGTTGCTGCTAAACTGTTCTGGAAAACCCGGTCATCCGGTGTTGCGCATCGCCCAGTGTTGCGCATCACTTGTCCAGTGTTTCCAGCTCGTCGATCAGTCCGCTGATCACGCCAAGCCCGATCTGCCAGAAGGCAGGGTCGGCCGCGTCGAGGCCGAACGGCGCTAGAAGCTCGGAATGATGCTTGGTGCCGCCGGCGCGCAGCATGGCAAAATATTTCTCCTGAAAGCCGCGCTCGGCGTTCTGGTAGACCGCGTAGAGCGAGTTCACCAGGCAATCGCCGAATGCGTAGGCATAGACGTAGAAAGGCGAGTGGATGAAGTGCGGGATATAGGTCCAGAAAACCTCGTACCCTTCGCGCAGCTTGATCGCCGGCCCGAGGCTTTCCGCCTGCACTTCCAACCAGAACTGGCCGAGCTTGTCGGAGGTCAGTTCGCCGCTCCTGCGCTCGGCATGCACCTTGCGCTCGAACTCGTAGAAGGCGATCTGGCGCACGACCGTGTTGATCATGTCCTCGACCTTCTGGGCGAGCATGGCCTTGCGTTCGCGCTTGTCGGTGGTCTGCTCGAGCAGCGAGCGGAAGGTCAGCATTTCGCCAAACACCGATGCGGTTTCGGCCAGCGTCAGCGGCGTCGATGCCATCAGGGCGCCCTGGCCGCCGGCCAGCACCTGGTGCACGCCGTGGCCGAGTTCGTGCGCCAGCGTCATCACATCGCGCGGCTTGCCCATGTAGTTGAGCAGCACATAGGGATGCGCCGAAGGCACGGTCGGATGGGCGAAGGCGCCAGGCGACTTGCCGGGTCTCACCGGTGCATCGATCCAGTTGCGGTCGAAGAAAGTTCTGGCGATCTCCGCCATGTCGGGCGAAAAGCGCTGGTAGGCGGAAAGCACGGTGTTCTTGGCCTCGTCCCAGCCGATGACCGCCTGTGGGGTCTCGGGCAATGGCGCATTGCGGTCCCAGTGGTTCATCACCTCCATGCCGAGCCAGCGCGCCTTCATCGCGTAATAGCGATGCGACAGGCGTGGATAGGCGTCGCGAACCGCGGCGGCGAGCGCATCCACCACGCTGCGTTCGACGCGGTTGGCGAGATGGCGGGAATCGGCAATGTCCTCGAAGCCGCGCCAGCGGTCGGAGATCTCCTTGTCCTTGGCCAGCGTGTTGGTGACCAGTGTAAAGACGCGCAGATTCTTGCGGAAGGTCGTGGCCAGCGCCTCGGACGCCCGGCGGCGCACCTCGCCGTCGGCGTCCTGCAGGCGATTGAGCGCCGGCTCAAGCGTCAGCTCCTCGCCGTCGACGTCGAAACGCAAATCGGTCATCGTCTCGTCGAACAGGCGGTTCCAGGCCCCGCGCCCGGTGATCGATTTTTCATGGAAGAGCTGCTCTATGCGGTCTTCGAGCTGATAGGGCTTATCCTTGCGCAGATCGAGCACCCAGGGCCGGTAATGGGCGAAGGCCGGATCGGCGGCGAGTGCGGTTTCGATCGCACCATCGTCGATGAGATTCAGCTCGAGCGCGAAAAACAGCAGGTGCGCGCTGGCATCGGTCATCTTTTCCTGGATGTCGCCATAGAGCTTGGCGCGCTGCGG
Source organism: Mesorhizobium sp. M1227 (assembly GCF_040318315.1). Classification (NCBI taxonomy): domain Bacteria; kingdom Pseudomonadati; phylum Pseudomonadota; class Alphaproteobacteria; order Hyphomicrobiales; family Phyllobacteriaceae; genus Mesorhizobium; species Mesorhizobium sp. M1227. The sequence continues at coordinate 82,276 of NZ_JAMYLZ010000007.1, read as the reverse complement.
ATCCGACGTGTTGCCGGCATAGACAAGCCCGGCATAGGAGACGATGCGGCCGATCAGCTCCTCCAGCACTTCATAGACCTGAAGCGCCTCGCCAAGCCTGCCGGCGCCGCCACGCCCGGCCTCGGCGGCGAGCGTGCCTTTCCAACGGCTCTCGAAGGCGATGGCATCGGCGGCGGCCTTGGCGATGTCGCGCTTCAACTCGGGCGCCTCCATGCCCGAATAGAGATCGGCTAGATTCCATTCCGGCAGGTCGCCAAGCTCCGCCACGCCCTGACCGGGCGCCGCCGCCAGCTTTCGAGCAAAAACCATGCGCATTGCCGATCCTTCCAGACACAAAAATTCGAGGAAACGAGAAGCCGGTCAAATCCTAAGGAATTCATTCACCGGGTTTTTTGAAAGCTTATTTAGAACCCTGTGCCAAGATGATCCATAGGGCGCATTCTCGGGCGGGCACGGTCGGATCAGTCATGGCAGCTTCCATACTCATAGTCGATGACGATCCCGTGCAGCGCAGGCTGCTCGAGGCGGCGGTGACGAAATTCGGCCACACCGCGATCGTCGCCGATGGCGGCGAGGCCGGTCTCGATCTCGTCGACGGACCCAATGCGCGCGACGTGTCGGTGATCATCCTCGACCTGATGATGCCGGGCCTCGATGGCATCGGCGTGCTGAAGGCGATGCGCGAGCGCGGCATCCACATTCCCGTCATCGTGCAGACCGCGCAGGGCGGCATCGAAACCGTCGTTTCGGCAATGCGTCACGGCGCCTTCGATTTCGTCGTCAAGCCGGCCTCTCCCGACAGGCTGCAGGCGTCGATCGGCAACGCCCTCAAGGTCGAAGCGCTCGAAGGCGAAGTGAAGCGCTCGTCACGGCAGCGCGGCGGCCATCTGACGTTCAAGGACATGATCACCCACAGTCCGGCGATGGATCGGGTGATCCGGCTCGGCCGCAAGGCGGCGGCGTCCAACATTCCGATCCTGATCGAAGGTGAATCCGGCGTCGGCAAGGAACTGGTGGCGCGCGCCGTCCAGGGCAGCGGCGACCGCCGCTCGAAACCCTTCGTCACCGTCAATTGCGGCGCCATCCCAGACAATCTGGTCGAATCGATCCTGTTCGGGCACGAGAAGGGCTCGTTCACCGGCGCCACCGAAAAACATACCGGCAAGTTCGTCGAAGCGCACACCGGCACGCTGTTCCTTGACGAAATCGGCGACCTGCCGCTCGACGTGCAGGTCAAGCTGTTGCGCGCCGTACAGGACGGCGAGGTCGATCCGGTTGGCGGGCGCTCGGCCGTCAGGGTCGACATCAGGCTGATCTCGGCAACCCATCGCAACCTGCTGCAGCAGGTCAAGGACGGCAAGTTCCGCGAGGACCTGTTCTACCGGCTGAACGTCTATCCGATCTTCGTGCCGCCATTGCGCGACCGTCGCGACGACATCCCCTATCTGGTCGAGCACTTCATGGAGAAGGTGGCGCCCGCCGATCCGCGCCACCGCCTGCGAGGCATCTCGGCTGCGGCGCTTGCCATGCTGCAGGCCTATGACTGGCCGGGCAACATAAGGCAGCTCGAAAACGCCGTCTTCCGGGCCTCGGTGCTCGCCGACGGCGACATGCTGACCGAAGAAGAATTCCCGCAGATCCGGGCGCAAGTCGAGGGCACGGTCAATCTCGATTCGGGTATCGCCTTGCCAGCTCCAGGGTGGCCAGCTTCAGGGGGGCCAACTCCAGGGTGGCCAGCTTCCGGAGTGGCTTCGGGCAGCCAGCCGCGCGACAACATATCGGCCGCTGGCGGCATCGCAGCCGCCGACGCCGATGCACCAGCCAAGCCTCGTTTCGGCACGCTGCGGGCGCTCGACGAGCGCGGCAATGTGCGTGCGCTGGCCGACGTCGAACTCGAAATGATCAAGCTCGCCATCGATCACTATAACGGCCAGATGAGCGAAGTCGCCCGCCGCCTCGGCATCGGCCGGTCGACGCTCTACCGCAAGCTCAAGGAATACGGCATCGACCCGGAAACCGGCCGCGTCGAACGGCTCGCTTCCTGAGTCACAGGGCCAAGCCGGTTCTCATCCGGACATCATTCCACGCAACTGCGCCTCGAAATGATGTGTTCGCCACAGTGTTCACGTATTAAGGCGGACGGTAACAGATCGTGTTTCGAGCTGGCGCCAAAACATGATCTAAACCAGCGGTTTACCAAGATATCCTGCGCAATATTTTTGGCGGGATATCGCCACCGTGTTACCGCATTTCGGCTTCAATAAGCGATGATTAACCATTAGGATCGATATTCGGATGCACACACCACGCATCCGTTTGGTCAAATCCGGGGACAAAACGGCAGCCTGCAAGGCCTTTTGATTTGAACAGAATCGAACGACACGAAAACGGGCGGCATTATCACATGAGCGTCTGGCCGAGATGGCTGGCAGCGGTGATTGTTGCCGTCGGGTTCCTTGCAGCGGCGGCAACCGGCGCCAGCGCCGAGACACGTTCGCTGAAGCTCTATCATCTCCACACGCATGAAAAGGCGGAGATCGTCTACAAGCGCAACGGCCGCTACGACCAGGCGGGCTTGCGAAAGATCAACATCATCCTGCGCGACTGGCGTCGCAACGAGCCGACCAAGATGGATCCGCGCCTGCTGGACCTGGTCTGGGAGGCCTATCGGGAGAGCGGCGCCACCGACTACATACAGGTCGTCTGCGGCTATCGTTCGCCGGCCACGAATTCGATGCTGCGCAGCCGCAGCAGGGGCGTCGCCGAAAAAAGCCAGCACATGCTCGGCAGGGCGATGGATTTCTATATTCCCGGCGTGCCGCTGAAGAAGCTGCGCGACGTCGGCCTCAGGATGCAGGGCGGCGGCGTCGGCTACTATCCCAGCTCCGGCTCGCCCTTCGTGCATATGGATGTCGGCAATGTACGCCACTGGCCCGGCATCAGCCGCCAGGAACTGGCGCGCGTGTTCCCCAACGGCAAGACGCTGCATGTGCCGAGCGACGGCAAGCCGCTGCCTGGCTATCAACAGGCGCTCGCCTCCTACAAAGCCCGCAAGGGGGCCGGCGCGCCGGCCATCGAACTCGCCAGCGCAAGCGGCGGTGCCAAAAAATCCCGTGGGTTCTTGGCAGCCCTCTTCGGCGGTGGCGACGACGAGGCGGACGACAGCGCCGACGTGGCGATGGCCGAGCCGGCGCCAAAGCCCCGTAACGTGAAGCCGGCGCCGTCCGCCAAGAGCAGCAACCTGCCTGGCATTGCCATCGTCGCGCCTCAGGATGCCAAGCGCGCTCAGATTCCGGAAGTCGCCGATGCTCCGGCGCCTGCGCCTGAACCGGAGAACGACACGCCGGAGACGATCATCGCGGCATTGCCTGCCCGCAGCATCCCGCTGCCGGATTTTGCTCCGCGCCCGAAGACGGACGTCGGCGGCCAGCCGCCTGAGAACGTTCCGTTCGGCGTGGCGGATGCGGCTGGATCGACTGAACAGGCGGTGGCGACCGCGCAAGCGCCGGCAAGTGTGGCGCCGGCAAATGTTCCGTTCGGCATAGCAGACCCGTCTGCTGCGGCCGGCCCGGTGCAGGTCGCTGCAAACAACATTCCCGTGCCGAGCTGGCGGCCCGATCATTCGCTGCCGGCCGATCTTTCGCCTGCTAGTCTTGCGCCGCAGGACAAGCAAGTGTTGCTGGCGCTGGCGAGTGCGGCCGAGCGGAGCAACACCGCCACCGACGCATTCTCGGTGTTGCCGTCGGCGCGGCCCGACAGTTCCCAGCCCGACGAGGTCAAGGCCGTTCTGGAAAGGGTCAGCGCGACCGACGAATACAAGGTCGCGTCGCTTTCCGAGCAAGCATCGGTGTTCGAGGAACCGGCGAGCGACGACGGGGCATCGAGCGACGGGGCATCGCCGCGCGAGGCCATCGTTGCCCGCCCGGCCGGCTCCGATCCGGCCGCCGTCATCGGTGCAGGCGTGAAGACCACACGCAAGGAACCCAGGGCCACCGCCCGCGACCTGAAGCCCGGCCCCAAGCCGGTGGTGGTCGCCGCCGCGCCGCAGGCCGCCCGGTGGGCGCTGCACAGCGGTGAGTATGTCGCAACCGTTTCAGATGCGACAACGGCGCCGCGCTACGCCTACGACTTCGTCCGTACGGCACCGAGCGAGGTCTATACGATAGGCTTCCAGCCGGGCAACGAGATGGCCGACGCAAACCGGTTCACCGGCAAAGCCGTCAAGTTCATGTCGGTTGCCCGCTTCAAGACCGAGTAGGCCGCGCTGGGCACCTCGCGCGGCTGCTCCACCGCCGGCACTGGCTTCCTTCATCCAGGGATGCTAACCAGCGGTCGGCATTCTCCCGCTTCGTCTAATGGTAGGACAGCGCCCTTTGAAGGCGTGAATCGTGGTTCGAGCCCATGAGCGGGAACCAGCCGGCGAACCGGATCGGCCAGATCGGCGGCGGCTTTTGATGCAGAAGATGCTAGCGCCCGAGCTTGCTTGCCGCGCGTGCCAAGGCTTTGATCTCGTCCCATTTGCCGGCCTTGACCAGGTCGTCCGGCGCCACCCAGGAACCGCCGACGCAGATGACGTTGGGCAGGCTGAGGTAGTCCGCGGCATTCTTGCCGGTGATACCGCCGGTCGGGCAGAATTTCACGTCGGCAAGCGGCGAGGCGAAAGCCTTGAGCGAAGCGATGCCGCCCGACTGTTCGGCCGGGAAGAATTTCAGAAAGCGCAGGCCGGCTTCGCGGGCGGCCATGACCTCTCCCGGCGTGATGGCGCCGGGCAGCAACGGCACGTCGCTGTCCTTGGCTGCCGCGAGAAGCTCGCGGGTGATGCCGGGGCTGACGATGAACTTCGAACCGGCGGCCGCCGCCTCGCCGAACTGCCGGGCGTCCAGGATGGTGCCGGCGCCGACGACGGCGTCTTCAACCTCGCCCGCCACCAGGCGGATCGCCTCCAGCGCGTCGGCGGTGCGCAGGGTGATCTCGATCGCCGGCAGGCCGCCGCGGGCCAGCGCCCGGGCCAGCGGCACCGCGTCGGCGGGATTGGCGATCTTCAGCACCGGTATGACCGGCTGGCCGTTGAGGAGCGACAGGAGCTTTTCGGTCGTGCTGGGCATTCGTCGTCTCTCCTCTGTTGATCAAGTCGACCGGTTAGCAGAAGGAGGTTTTTCTGTCCACGAAACGCGGCGTGTCGCGATGTCACGCGTGGTGTTCGAAACCCGTCGCGATCAGACCGCTCTCGGCTCCGCCTTGATCCGGCTGTCGTGAGCGTCTAGTGGCTTGGTGATGACACTTCCCAGCCAAGCCTTCCGCGTTGCCGCGCTTTACCGCTTCGCCCGGCTCGACACCTTCGAGGCGCTGCGCGCGCCGCTCGCCGCCTTCTGCTGCGCACGCGGCATCAAAGGCACGCTGCTGTTGGCGCGTGAGGGCATCAACGCCACGGTCGCCGGCAGTGAAACGGCAATCGCGGCGCTCATCGATCATCTCGAATCCATCGACGGTCTCGCCGGCCTCGAGATCAAATACAGCAGCGCCGCAACGATGCCGTTCCACCGCATGAAGGTGCGGTTGAAGCGCGAGATCGTCACCATGGGCGTGGAGAATATCGATCCGGCGGCAGGTGCAGGCACCTATGTCGCGCCGGCCGACTGGAATGCACTGATCTCGGATACGGGCACCATCGTCATCGACACGCGCAATGCCTACGAGGTGTCGCTCGGCACCTTCAAGGGCGCTGTCGATCCCGCCACCAACAGCTTCCGCGAATTCCCGGCCTGGGTCGAGCAGCATCGGCACGAGCTCGACGGGCGCAAGGTCGCCATGTTCTGCACCGGCGGCATTCGCTGCGAGAAAGCGACAGCCTATGTGAAGTCGCTCGGTTTGGAGGATGTGTTCCACCTCAAGGGCGGCATTCTGAAATATCTCGAGGACGTGCCCGCCGAACAGAGCCTCTGGCAAGGCGAATGCTTCGTCTTCGACGAGCGCGTTTCGGTATCGCACGGGCTGGTCGAAGGCGAGGCCGAACTCTGCCGCGCCTGCCGGCATCCGCTAGCCGCGGAAGACCGGCTGTCGCCGCAATATGCCACCGGCGTTTCATGCCCGCATTGCTTCGATGCCCGCTCGGACGAAGATCGCGCCCGCTACGCCGAGCGCCAGCGCCAGGTCGAGCTGGCGCAAGCGCGCGGCGACCGCCACATCGGAAGTTAGCTTCACGTTAAGCAACTTTACGTTAAGCAACAGAGAAACGATCGATGACCCACAGCCATGTCCCGTCGTTCTGCCGGCGCGCGACCTCGGTGGTGATGGTGCCGTCAGGAAGCCGGGTCGAGGTCAGCGCCAGGTCGCCATTGACGACAGCGGGCGCTGATCTCCGGACTGAAATTTTCGGCCGGTTGCGGTGATCTCCGCGAACAGCCCCCGGATGGCTTCGCGGCCGAACGTCAGCTGTCCGCCACCGCTGTCGATGACGGCATGCTGCTCGAAAAGCGCGGCCATGCCGTCAATGTCTCCGACCCATTGCCGTGAAATCAACAGGCGCTCCAGTTCCTGGGGGTCGCGTGCCGGCTGGCGGTCTGTCTCATCGGTCATGCCAGGCTCCTCTCAAGCGACATGCCGCGACATTAGTCGAAGTCGGGGGCGGTTTCGACACGTCCGATGTCCAGAGCGTCGCGCGTTTTTTGACGCGGATGGAGGCTGCAGCATTATAATTTCCGCGTGAAATCCCAGCAGATGTCGGTGCGAAGTCATGCGTGGCAGCGGGCAAAAGGATGCGCCGCGTCATTGTAATGTCAAACTGCGGGACCTAGGTCTTCGACGTGCAAACCTGCCCGCGCACCTTCGGCCGGGCCAATTCTGGAGGCATTGATGTTCGATCCCAAGAAGCTCCTCGACGATCTGCTCGGCTCGCAAGTTCCCGGCACCGGATCGACTGTCCGCGACAAGGCGGGGCAGGCGGTGCAGATGGCCAAGGACAATCCGCTTGCCGCCGGCGCGCTGGCCGCGGTGCTGCTCGGAACCGGCCCAGGCCGCCAGGTCACCGGTGCGGCGGTGAAGCTTGGTGGGTTGGCTGCGATCGGCGGCCTCGCCTACAAGGCCTACCAGAACTACAAGAACGGCAACGCGCCGGCCGAGACGCAAGCTGCAGGCGAACCGGAATTGCTGCCGCCGCCGGCCGATACCGCCTTCCATCCGTCGCAAGCGCCGCAGGGCGAAGACGAATTCACGCTGACGCTGGTCAGGGCGATGATCTCGGCGGCGAAGGCCGACGGTCACGTCGATGACGAAGAGCGGCAGAAGATCGCCGGCAAGCTCAGCCTCGCCGGCGTCGGCGCCGAAGCGGAGAAATTCCTGATGTCGGAACTGGAGGCGCCGCTCGATCTGGATGTGCTGATCGCCGGGGCCAAGACCGATGCGCAAAAGCTGGAACTCTACACCGCCTCGCGTCTTGCCATCGATCCGGACACGCGGGCCGAACGCGGCTATCTCGACCTGCTTGCCGGCCGTCTCGGCCTGCCGGATGCGCTGGTCGACCATGTCGAGGCGACGGTGACGGCGGCGAAGGTGCCGGCAGCGGGCAGCACGGCCAAGCCGGTCGCAGGCTCGCGCTGGTAGCTCGAAGAGGAAGCCTCGGAGCTCGGCGCCGTTGGCGTTAGCTTCTCGTTAATCCGGTGAGCGCATGATTTCAGTCAGTCGGATCGGTTTTCCTCCTCCCATGCCCGGTTCGGATCAGGGGCGGTCGCCAACGGCCGCCCTTTTTGTGAGCACAGGCTTTGGGCCGGCTTGCCATGGTTCCCGTCATTTGCGATGCCTCATCCCTTTCAGGGAGTACAGCCATGACCGACTATAAAACCGCCATCGTCACCGGCGCCGGCACGGGCATCGGCAAAAGCGTCGCCACGGCGCTGCTCAAGGCCGGCTGGAATACGGTCTTCTGCGGTCGCCGCAAGCCGGTGCTGGAGGATGCGATCGCCGCGGCCGGGCCGACGCAGGCCAAGGCATTGGCCTTCGCCTGCGACATCAGCAAGGCCGATCAGGTCGACGATCTGTTCGAGACGGTGGCTGCGGCTTTCGGGCGCGTCGACCTGCTCTTCAACAATGCCGGCACGAGCTACAAATCGACCTTGATCGACGACATCCCGGTCGACGTGTGGAACGACATCGTCGGGGTCAATCTCACCGGCTCGTTCCTGTGTGCTCGCGCCGCGTTCGGCGCCATGCGCAGGCAGCAGCCGATGGGCGGCCGCATCATCAACAACGGCTCGGTATCGGCCTATGCGCCACGGCCGGGCTCGGTGCCCTATACGGCGACCAAGCACGCCATCACCGGGCTGACCAGGACGCTGGCGCTGGACGGCAGGCCCTTCGACATTGCTTGCGGCCAGATCGACATCGGCAACGCGCTGACCGACATGGCGCAGGCGATGACGGTCGGCGTGCCGCAAGCCAACGGCACCATTGCCGCCGAAGCGGTGATGGATGTCGAGCGCGTCGCCGATGCCGTCCTCCATATGGCCAGCCTGCCGCTCGACGCGAACGTGCTGTTCATGACCGTGATGGCGACGAAGATGCCGTTTGTCGGGCGAGGGTAGGCAACCGGTCCAGGTTGTATACATGTCGTTGTCCCAAAACCGCTGCGCACTTTGGGCGACATGCACTAGACTAGGCCGTAAACTCATAAATGCGGAATGACCGGGATAGGTGGAAAGCGGGCTTGGGATTTGTGGAAAGCGGTCATGGCACATGTCATGCTTGAATTGCAGTCATAGAGAATGGTTCATGCATGAATTGGGAACAGATAGCATCGGATTTCGCTTGGGACGGCTCCTGGCGAGACATCTACGTTCTGAACACGTCTGAGGCAGATTGGCAGGTCGTCTGGGACATCCTCCTCGAATGGACCCCGCCTGCTAGTTTCAGTGTCTCCGGCAAGATCGAGTCGATGCCATTGGGCGTCGAAGCGGCCCTGGAAAGCGAAACAGGCAGCTTACTGTCTTTTTACGTCGGGCCAATCCAGCTTGCATGTCACTTCTTCAGCGCTGTCGAAATTGAGTTCGACTTCGATCCAAGGCAAGTCAGCGGAAAAACCGAGGTTGAGAAGCTTGACCGCTTTATGCGATTGCTCGGTGACGCTACTGGGAAGCAGATAATTCTTACGCAGGAAAATGATCAAGAGGCTATCATCGCCCGCTACTCTCCCGATCTTGAGAGTGTGGTCTGGACGGCACTTTCATAGCCAAATGTCTGCCTCCGCAGCGGACTTGATCAAAGATTTGCCTGAAGGTGCGATGCTGCTCGCCGACAAGGGCTACGATGCCAACGCATTGCGCACTGCCATCACCGACCAGAACACTTGGGCCAATATCCCGCCCAAAGCCTATCGCAAGGCCCCGATCTGCTTCAGCCCTTCCTATACAAAGCCCGTAACCTGATCGAGCGCTTCTTCAACAAAGCCAAACAGTTCCGTCGCATCGCGACGCGCTACGACAAGCTGGCTGAGAACTTTCTTGCCGCCCTAAAACTGGTCGCAATCCGCATCTGGCCACGTAGCTATGAGTCTACGTCCTAGGGCCGGGTGACCGGAAGCGGCACGCCGGGAAGATAGAGCGAAATCGGGCGGATTTCGTAGACGGCTGTCGGATTGACGCGGCGAAGGTCGCGCGCAATGTCGATGGCGGCGTCACGGCTGGCGCAGTCGACGACATAGAGCCCCAGCAATTGTTCCTTGGTCTCGGCGAAAGGGCCGTCGATAACCATTCCGGTGCCTGGCCCGCGCAAGGTGCAGGCGTCTTGTGTCGCGCCGAGCCGGGCCGCCGGCCCAAGGGTGCCTTGCCGGTAGAGCCGATCGTTGATCTGGAGAAGATCGGTCATCAGCGCCGCATCCTGCTCAGGCGTCAGTGCCGTAATCGCTTCTTCCTCGTGATAGGCAAGAATGGCATAGAACATCTGGCTTCTCCTTTCGTCGTCCTCACTTCGCCAGGAACGCCTCGATCCGCTCCAGCGCGCGCAGGATGTTCTCCTCGGAATTGGCGTAGGACAGCCTGACATAGCCTTCGCCGAGAATGCCGAAATCGGGGCCGCCGATCAGCGCCACGCCGGCATCCTCGAGCAGCGCCGAGGCGAGCTTCTTGGCCTTCCAGCCGGTCTTGGAAACATTGGGGAAGGCATAGAAGGCGCCTTTCGGCGTAATGCAGGAAACGCCGGGCAAGGCATTCAACCCTTCGACCACGACCTTCCTGCGGCGGTCGAAGGCGCGCATCATCTTGTCGACATCGTCCTGCGGGCCGTCGATGGCGGCAATGCCGGCATACTGGCTCGGCGCGTTGACGCAGGACCAGCAATTGACCGCCAGCTTGCGCACCTTGTCATAGAGATGCGCGCCCTTGTCGCCGTTCGGCCAGATCGACCAGCCCATGCGCCAGCCGGTCATCGCCCAGGTCTTCGACCAGCCGTTGAGCACGATCAGCCGATCACGGATTTCGGGGAAGGCGAGCAGCGAACAGTGCGTCTCGCCGTCATAGGTCATCACGTCGTAGATCTCGTCGGAGAGGATGGCGACGTCCGGGTGCGCTTGCAGCCCCTTGACCAGCTTTTCAATCTCGGTGCGCGGCGTGACGCCGCCGGTCGGATTGGCCGGCGAGTTGAGGATCAGCAGCCTGGTCTTCGGCGTGATCAGCGCCAAGGTCTCCGCAGCCGAAAAGGCAAAGCCGTTCTCCTCGCGCATCGGCACCGGGATGGGGGCAGCACCGGTGAACTCGATCATCGAGCGGTAGATCGGAAAGCCGGGATCGGGATAGAGGATTTCGGCGCCCGGCTCGCCGAACATCAGGATGGCCGCGAACATGGTCGGCTTGCCGCCGGGCAGGATCATCACCGCTTCGGGCGAGACTTCGACGCCGGTGGTGGCCAGCGTGCGGCGGACCACCGCTTCGCGCGTCGCCAGCAGGCCGTTGGCCGGCGTATAGCCGTGATGGCCATCGCGCAGCGCCTTGATCGCGGCCTCGACGATGTGCTGCGGCGTCTTGAAGTCGGGCTGGCCGATGCCGAGATTGACAATGTCGCGGCCCTGGTGGGCAAGTGCCGTGGCACGCGCCAGCACCGCGAACGCATTTTCCTCGCCGAGGCGGTCGAAGGCCGAAATCGTGTGGAGCATTTTTCCCGTCCGTGTGGTTCTTTCAGCGAGCGTGCGTTTTTGTGAGCGTCCGCCCGCAAAAGTCAAACGGATTGGAGTTTTCGGTGTCGGAAAATCTCAAGAATTGGCAACCGCGCCCGCGGCCCGAACGCAAGGTGCTGGAGGGGCGAACTGTCAGGCTGGAGCCGCTCAACGCCGAAAAACACGGCGACGGCCTGTTCGAGGCCTCGTCGGTGGCCGATGCCGGCGGCCGCTTCGCCTGGCTGCCAGACTACCCGCCGGAGAGCCGTGCCGCCTTCCAGCCGTGGCTGGACAAGGCAGAAGCCAGCGAGGACCCGCTGTTCTTCACAGTCATCGACAAGGCCAGCGGCAAGGTCGCCGGGCGCCAGACGCTGATGCGCATCGACGCCGCCTACGGCGTCATCGAGATCGGCAACATCTATTGGGGCCCGTTGATCTCGCGAAAGCCGGCGGCGACGGAAGCGCAGTTCCTGTTCATGAAGTATGTCTTCGACGAGCTTGGCTACCGCCGCTACGAATGGAAATGCAACAATCGCAACGAGCCGTCGAAGCGCGCGGCGGAACGTTTCGGCTTCAAGTTCGAGGGCATTTTCCGTCAGCATCTTGTGGTCAAGGGCGAAAACCGCGATACCGCGTGGTATTCGATCATCGACAAGGAATGGCCTGATCTGCGCAGAGCCTATGAAGCGTGGCTCGATCCGGCCAATTTCGACAGCGATGGCCAGCAGAAGCGGCGGCTCGAGGATTTTCGCGCCGAGTTCGGCGCCTGACCATGCTCCCGAAAAGTGGTATCCGGTTTTCGGATAGGATTATGGTCAAACGAGAAGACAGAGCCTCCATCCCGAGTCTGCCGGGATAGATCAGGCTCTAGCAGGGGCTATAGATGGCGCATACCCACGACCACGCTGCGCAGGGCCACGACCACAGTCACGGTGCCGGGCATGTGCACGGCTCGACCGACAAGAAGCGCGTGCTGATCGCGGCCTGCCTGACCGCCGGCTTCATGGTCGTCGAAACGCTTGGCGGTCTCTTGACGGGATCGCTGGCGCTGCTGGCGGATGCCGGCCACATGCTTGCCGATTGCATTGCGCTCGGCCTTGCTTGGTATGCCTTCCATCTCGCGGGCCGGCCGGCAACCGTGCGCCTCACCTATGGTTTCGGCCGGGTCAAGACACTGGTCGCCTATACCAACGGCATCGCCATCTTCGCCATTGCGCTGTGGATCGTCTACGAGGCCTGGGGGCGTTTGCTGACGCCTGAGCCCGTGCTCGGCGGGCCGATGCTGGTCGTTGCCATCGCCGGCCTTGCGATCAATATCGGCTCTTTCTTCGTGCTGCATGGCGGCGACCGCGGCAGCCTGAACATGCGCGGCGCCATCCTGCATGTGCTCGGCGACCTGCTCGGCTCGGCCGCGGCGATCGTGGCGGCGCTGGTGATCCTGGCGACGGGCTGGACGCCCATCGATCCGATCCTGTCGGTGCTTGTCGCGCTGCTGATCCTGTCCACGGCCTGGTCGCTGATGCGCGAAGCCGCCCACGTCCTGCTCGAAGGCGTGCCGGCAAGCCTCGACCGCGACCTGATCGCCAGGGACATCGAGGCGACAATCAAGGGCGTGCGCGAGGTGCATCACATGCACGTCTGGTCGCTCGACGGCTCCAGCAACATGGCGACATTGCATGCCTGCCTCAATGACGGCGTCGACGCGCATATGGCGGTAAGCGCGATCAAGAAGCGGCTTGCGGCGGAACATGGCATAGCCCATGCCACGGTCGAACCGGAATTCGGCCAATGTGCGGACAGACATGAGCATGATGACGAGCACGAGCATGCGCATGACACGGCACCGCACCGCGGCCATTATCACTGACTTCGGGAGTTCTGGGCATTGGCAACGATCGACATGAACTCTCGCCATCCTGGCGCCGCGTGATGGACCGCGACACCCGCAATGCGGCGATCGGCGCCGCTTGGGTTTTGCTGCTGTTCGGCATCGCAGCCTATTATCTTCCAACAGTGATGCTGGCGGTCGGCAGGGTCTCGACGGTGCTTGCCGGTGTCGTCGCGGCGATCTTCATGGTGGCAATCTTCGTCGTGTTCTGGCTGCGTAGCCGCAGCCAGCGCAAAAAGGGAAAGTGACATGCGCATTCTGATTACCGGCGCGGCAGGCATGGTCGGCCGCAAACTCATCGCCAGGTTGGCCAAGGACGGGACGCTCGGCGGCCGCAAGATCGCCGCGCTCGATCTTCACGATATCGTGCCGCCGCAAGCGCCGGTGCTCGAAGGTGTCAGCATTACCCTCCACACCGGCGACCTTGCCGCACCGGGAGCGACCGCAAATCTGGTCGCGCCGCGCCCCGACGTGATCTTCCATCTCGCCGGCGTGGTGTCGGGCGAGGCGGAGGCCAATTTCGATCTCGGCTATCGCGTCAATCTCGACGGCACAAGGGCGCTGTTCGATGCCATCCGCTTGGCCGCCTATACGCCACGCGTCGTCTTCACCTCGTCGATCGCCGTGTTCGGCGCACCGTTTCCCGACATCATTCCGGACGAGTTCCACCCGACGCCGCTGACCTCCTACGGCACGCAGAAGCTGATTGACGAGGCGCTGCTTGCCGACTATACGCGCCGCGGTTTCTTCGACGGCATCGGCATCAGGCTGCCGACCATCTGCGTCAGGCCGGGAAAGCCGAACAAGGCGGCCTCAGGGTTCTTCTCCGGTATCATCCGCGAGCCGCTGAGCGGCCATGAAGCGATCCTGCCGGTGCCGCGCTCTGTCGTCCACACACACGCCAGCCCGCGTTCGGCGGTGAATTTCCTGATCCATGCGGCTCAGATCGACGGCAGTGCCGTCGGCCCGCGCCGCAACCTGACGATGCCGGGCGTCGCCGTCACCGTCGGCGAACAGATCGAAGCGCTGGAACGTGTCGCCGGCGCCAAGGCGGTGAAACTGATCCGCGAGGAGCCCGACGAGACGATCTGGGCGATCGTCAAGGGCTGGCCGACGCGCTTCGAGGCGCGGCGCTCGAGGGAGCTTGGCTTTGCCGCCGAAACGAGCTTCGACGAGATCATCCGCGTCCATATCGAGGACGAGTTGGGAGGCAATATCCCTAGTTAAAGCGCCCCGATCGGACGCAACGAGGTCAGGCGCCAGTCAGGCTGGCCGAAAGCAGCAGCAGGCCGAACAGGAAGACGAAGGCGGCGCCGCCGATCTCGACGAAGGAATGGATACGGTTGCCCATGCGGCCGTCGCCGGCGAAATACACCGCCCAGTTCTTGGCGGTCACCGCAAGCGTCGCCAGGGCCGAGACGGTGATTGCGGTGCCGAGCGCCATGGCCAGCACCGAAAGGATGCCGCCGAACCACAGCCCATTCAGCAAGGCGAAGCTCAGCACGATCAGCGCGCCGGAACAGGGGCGGATGCCGACGGCGGCCACCGCCGACCAGGCCGTGCGCCAATCGAAGCGATCACCGGAAAGCAGCGCCGGGTCGGGGGCATGCGAGTGCCCGCAGGTCTCGCAGACCTCGCCCGCCGCATGGCTGTGGTGATCGTGCGCAGCATGGGCGTGGTCGTGGGCGCCGTGGTCATGCGCATGATCGTGGTGGTCATGCGCATCAAGCGCGTGGGAATGTGCCGCATGGGCATGCGCGGAATGTGAATGGCCGGCATGTGAATGGCCGGCATGGGCAGCCGAGAGGCTGTAGCCCGGATTTGCGCCGAACAGGCGAAGGATGGCCGGGCCGGCCTTGCGCCACAGCAGCCAGGCGCCGAACAGAGTGACGAAGACATAGCTCATGATTTCAAGGAACCATGCGGCGTCTGTCATCGAGACGGCAGTGCCGCGCAGCAAGAAATAGGCGACCAGCATCACCACGATCGCGGTCAGCGCCTGCAGCAGGGCCGAGACGAAGGACAGCATGATGCCGCGCCGGAGCGCCACTTCATTGGCCACCATGTAGGAAGAGATCACCGCCTTGCCGTGACCGGGGCCGGCGGCGTGGAAAATGCCATAGGCAAAGGACAGGCCGATGAGCAGCCACAACTTGCTGCCGTCCTGGCGCATCGCCTTCATCGCGCCGGCAAGCGCATGATAGAATTCCTGCTGGCGCAGATTGATCCACATCAGGATGTGGGCGAACGGGCCGGTGGCGGTTGGAGCCATGCCGTCATTGGTGCCGATGCCGAGTGAACTCTGGGCGTGGGCGGAGCC
The DNA here is from genome assembly GCF_040318315.1 of Mesorhizobium sp. M1227. NCBI lineage: Bacteria > Pseudomonadati > Pseudomonadota > Alphaproteobacteria > Hyphomicrobiales > Phyllobacteriaceae > Mesorhizobium > Mesorhizobium sp. M1227. The sequence continues at coordinate 66,931 of NZ_JAMYLZ010000007.1, read as the reverse complement.
GAGAAAGTGCGTCATCACAAGGGCGGCGGCCAGAAGACCGAATGCCAAACGCAGGGACGGTTTGGTCACTGGATCTATCCTTCCGGCTGACAGGTCAGTTCAAGCTTGGTGGCGAAGATCTTGCTCATGTCGGTGCCTGTCGGATCGTTGAAGAAGGCCTCGGTCAGGGTCTTCTGGTTCTGGGCGATCGCCTCGTCCGGGTTCGGGCGGACAACCTTGCTGGTGCAGGTCGGCGGCAACCCATCGACCTGCAGATTGGCATCCTCGGTGAAATCGATCGCGGTGTAGAAGGTCGGGTCGTAGACGCCGATATCTATCTTGCCGCTCAGTTTGATCGGTACCTTCGGTTCAGATTCAAACAGGATGATCAACTGGTCATTGTCGAAATTGGCCATCAAATGCGGCGGCGGGGTCATTGCCACGTCCTTGCCGTCGACGGTGACGAGCTGGAAATAGTTGAATTCGGCAAGCGAGGCATGGACGGTGTCGGCGACATCCTTCAGCTCCTTGTCGTCGAGTTTCAGGTCGGAATTCTTGTCGAACTCCATCATCACCGTGCTCGAAAACAAATCGTCGAAGCGCCAGACATGGCGCAATGCCTTCACAGTTTGGTGATCCGGGCCGAGGACCACTTCGAGGCGGGCTTCGGCGAAGACGTGGGGATGCACCTCAGCCGGTCCGACGGCGGCAAACGTCGCGGTCAAGGCCGAAGCCAGCATGATTGCTTGCCGTTTCAGGTGCATTCTCGGTCGCGATTCAATCGGCTTCGGTGAATTGCCGACAGTTACCAGAAAGCGGGCGAAAATGGGACCGCAACGCGGCTGAAAGCTCATGCGTTGTCCAGCGTCTTGAACCACTGCACCAGGAAGTCGACGAAAACGCGAACTTTTGCAGGCAGATAGCGCCGGTGCGGATAGACGGCAAAAATGCCGCCGCCGGGCAGAATGCGGTCATCCAGCGCAGTCAGCAGCTTGCCGCTTTCGATGTCGGGCGCGGCGATGAAATCCGGCAGGACGGAAAATCCCAATCCAGCCACGGCAGCGGCCCTTGCCGCCATCGGGCTGTTGACCTCGATCGGGCCGGAAACCGAAACGCTCACCGTATCGCCGCTGTCGCCTTTGAACGGCCAGTTGGTGAGCCAGCGCCCATTGGTGTCGATGATGCAAGGCACGCGGGCAAGGTCTTGCGGCCTGACCGGCATGCCGTGCCTGGCGATCAGTTCAGGAGACGCGCAAAGCCGTACCGAAAATGGCGCCAGGCGTCTGGCGATCAGTGAGGAATTTTCCAGCCGCGAAATGCGCACTGCCAGATCGAAACCCTCTTCGACCAGATCGACGAAGCGGTCGTCGAGATGGATGTCGAGCACGATGTCGGGATGCTGCTTGGCGAAGTCGATCAGCGATTGGCCGATCGGCGCGTCGGCAAAGGTGCGCGGCGCCGATAGCTTGATCCTGCCGCGCACGTCGCCGGAGGATTCGCGCACCGCATCGGCAAGGCTGTCGACCTCGCGCACGATCTCCGAGGCGCGCCGGTAATAGGTGTGGCCGGCCTCGGTCAGGGAAAACTGCCTGGTGGTGCGGTTGAGCAGCAGCGCGCCGAGCTCGTCCTCCAGCTCGCGCACATATTTCGACAATAGCGCCTTCGAGCGGCCGATCTTGCGCGCCGCCGCCGAAAATCCTTCGGCCTCGACCACGTCGATGAAGGCGCGCATGCGGGTCAGCGTATCCATGTCATGCGCCTCCTTGGTGGGCCGAAAGGATGCGGGCGGCCAGCGCAATCAACTGCCGGTCGCTGTTCTTCGGACCGAGCAGCGAAAGGCCGAACGGCGCCCCGCCGGTCTTGCCGAGCGGCAGCGTGATTTGCGGAAAGCCGGACAGGCCGGAAAGGCAGAGCAGTCTCAGCGCCCGCTCGCGATAGGTCTGCAAATCGTCGAATGACGCGGCCTTGAGCGGCGCGGCACCAGGAGCGGTCGGAAGCACAAGAACGCCGTCGTCGCCAAGCAGGCCGGCCAGTTCGAGGCGAAACGAAACGCGACGTTCCGTTTCACATTGCGCGGTTGCCGCGTCGATTGTCGCGCCGTGCTCGAAACGCTCCTTGACACCGGGTCCCAGCATGCGGTCGCCGCCGGCGATCCAGGCGCCGTGACTTTGCCAGGCTTCATAGCCTTGCAGCTTGCGGAAGCACCAATAGAGATCGTCGGTCGAATGCGACAGCGGGCCGACGCTGCGCGGTGCGCCCAGCACCGAAGCGACACTGCGGAGCATGGCGCGATATTCGTCGGCCTCGTGCGGGCCGAGCACGAGGCCGTCCAGCGCAGCGAGAGTGACGGGGCGTCTCAGTTCGTGGGAATGCGGATCGTCGCCGAGCAGCGCCGTGCCGACCTTTTCGTAGATGACGATGTCGCTTGCGAACCAGCCGAACGTGTCCAGCGAAGGCGCCAGCGGCATGGTGCCGTCGAGCGGGATGCGGCCATGCGTCGTCCTGAGGCCGATCAGGCCGCAGAAGCTTGCCGGCGCTCGGATCGAGCCGCCGGTGTCCGATCCGGTTGCAATGTCGGCCAGCCCGCCGGCGACTGCCGCGGCAGAACCGGAGGACGAGCCGCCGGTGACGCGGTCGGGTGCTGCCGGGTTGACGGGCGACGGGAAATGCGCGTTCAGCCCGAACAGGGAAAATGCGAGTTCGTCGGTCTGCGTCTTGCCGACGAAGCGGGCGCCCGAATCAAGCAGCGCCTGGACGGCCGGCGCGGCCGCCATGGCCGGCGAGGCTTCGCGGTATTTCTGCGGATTGCCGCAACCGGTGCGGTAGCCGGCGACGTCGAAGATATCCTTGACGGCCAGCCGCAAGCCGGCAAGCGGGCCGGATTGCGCATTGGTAACAGGGACTTGATCAAGATCGAGAAAAGCGTTCAGCGGGCCGCGAGTGCCTGTCATGCGTTCGATATCCGGATGTGCCTGTCGCAGCATTGTTCTTCTGGTGCCGCAGCATTGTTCGATGCCACAAATTTTACAACCTGCCATACGATTTTTATTGATTGTGAAATCTTTCGATCTTATATCGCGCTTGCCCAAAGTCGCACGTGCCTGTGGGTGTCCGCCGATCCTCGAATGGTGAGGGCAATCGGTAAGGTAACTGGAGCCAACCCCTCCAGTCGGTTTAGCGGCCAACCGCCAACCGAGGACACCTTGAAGCAACGACGGTGCGGGCCTTTCTGGTGTTCTGCCGGTCGTCCAAAGACCGGGGTTACTGAAGAGGCACACCTTCATTGCCGGCAGTGCGGACGGGTCTCCCATCCAAGCCAAGGCAGACAAAGCGAACCGAGGCCGGGCAAGGCCAAGGTTCACCGCCGCGAGACGGCGCTTCATGGTTCCGGGGTCTCCACCGGCTGGTTCCATGGATTTGACGTCCCGCCTTTGTCCACCGCGTGTTCGCGAGGCCGAGAGCCCGCGTCCGCAAGCCTTTGTGCGCGCCGCAAGGCGCTGATGGAGAGACCCGATGGCTACCCAGCGCATCCTTGACTTTCTCGCCACCCGACGTCCGAACGGCCCGTGCCTCGTCGTCGACCTCGATGTCGTGCGCGACAATTTCCGTGCTTTCGAGAAGGCGCTTCCCGATTCCAAGATCTACTATGCGGTGAAAGCAAATCCGGCGCCGGAAATCCTGCGCCTGCTTGCTGCGATGGGCTCGTCCTTCGACACCGCTTCCGTTGCCGAAGTCGAGATTGCGATGGACGCCGGTGCGCCGGCGGACCGCATCTCCTTCGGCAACACCATCAAGAAGGAGCGCGACATCCAGCGCGCCTACCAGCTCGGCATCCGGCTGTTTGCGGTGGACTGCGTCGAGGAGGTCGAGAAGATCGCCCGCGTCGCTCCCGGCGCCCGTGTGTTCTGCCGCGTCCTGACCGACGGCGAGGGCGCCGAATGGCCGCTGTCGCGCAAGTTCGGCTGTGTGCCGGCGATGGCGGTCGACGTGCTGCGCCATGCCAGGGCGCTCGGTCTCGACGCCCATGGCGTGTCGTTCCATGTCGGCTCGCAGCAGACCGACCTGACCGCCTGGGACCGCGCGCTGGCAGACGCCAAGAAGGTGTTCGCGACGCTGGCCGACGAAGGCATCGTGCTGAAGATGGTCAATATGGGCGGTGGTTTCCCGACCCGCTATCTCAGGGATGTGCCGGTGGCGCAGGCCTATGGCCAGGCGATCTTCTCGGCGCTCAGGAAGCATTTCGGCAACGCGATCCCCGAGACGATCATCGAGCCGGGCCGCGGCATGGTCGGCAATGCCGGCGTCATCAAGTCGGAGGTCGTGCTGATCTCGAAGAAGGCCGACAACGACAATGTGCGCTGGGTGTTCCTCGACATCGGCAAGTTCGGCGGTCTTGCCGAGACGATGGACGAGGCGATCCGCTATCCGATCGTCACCGCGCACGACGGCAGCGAGACCGCGCCTTGCGTGCTCGCCGGCCCGACCTGCGATTCGGCCGACGTGATGTACGAAAAGACGCCGTACCCGCTGCCCCTGTCGCTGACCATCGGCGACGAGGTGCTGATCGAGGGCACCGGCGCCTACACGACGACCTACGCCTCTGTCGCCTTCAACGGCTTCGAGCCTCTCCGATCCTACGTGATCTGAGGGCTCGCAAGAGTTGCTCAGATCATCCCCGGTGGGCGCCTATCGCCCGCCCGGGCTCGCCTGTGGAACAATCCGCTTGTGAAGGATCGCGGAAATGAACATTGCAGATCTCATCGTTGAAGGCGTGGGAGTCTCCCCCCTCGAGGGGGAGATGGCCGCGAAGCGGCCAGAGGGGGTCGGTTCGACTGGACTCGGCCTCCTGCCGGGGATGGAGGCCGGCGCTTCACGCGCGACAACCCCCTCTGTCGCCTTCGGCGACATCTCCCCCTCGAGGGGGGAGATTGCGGTCGTCGCCGAAACCGCCGCCGACGTCCCGGCTCGCGAGGCTTTGCTCGATCGCGCCATGGGGCCGAAGCGGCGGAAGAAGTCGTCGGAAAAGCTGCGGCGCGGCCGCCGGCCTTCGGAGGGCCTTGCCTTTGTCGCGCGCGATACGTCGGGCACTGTTGCCGGCACGGTGCGGCTGTGGGACGTGGTGCTGGGCGAGGGCGGCACGGCAGCGCTGCTGCTCGGCCCGCTTGCGGTCGACCCGGCGCTGAAAAATGCCGGCATCGGCTCGGCGCTGATGCGCCATGCGGTCGCTGAGGCCGCGCGGCTTGGCCATGCGGCGATCCTGCTGGTCGGCGACGCGCCCTATTACGAGCGCTTCGGGTTTTCGGCCGCAAAGACCGGCTCGCTGGCCATGCCGGGGCCTTACGAGCGGCACCGCCTGCTGGCGCGGGAACTGGTTGTCGGCGCGCTCGACGGCGCGCAAGGCACGCTGAAGGCGGCCGGGCGCAAACTGAAGGCGCAGAGACTGCCGCTCGCTGCCTGATGGTTCGAAGCAAGCCGCCGCCATCGTGCGGCGGCTTGTTTCACCTCAAGCGATCAGCCGATCAGCTGGTTGAGCGCCATGGCGACGCTCATGTCGCCTTCGACCTTTATCTTGCCGGACATGAAGGCCATGGTCGGGTTGAGGTCGCCTGATATCAGCGAGTCCAGATCGTCGAGCGACAGCTTTATGGTGCAATCGGCCGGCGCATCGGTGGTCGAGACGTCGGCGCCGTCGATGACGATGACGCCGTCGCTGCCGGTGTCGAATTTCACCGAGCGATCGAACCCGGCACTCGCCACGCGCGACCTGATGTTGTCGGCAATCTCCTGAACGCTCATGGCGGTTCTCCTCGTCTGCTTGCGTTTGTCGCGCGCCGGCGCTTCGACCTGGCCGAAGCCGCTTGCCTGATTTTACAGCGACGGCCGCCGGCGCATATAGCTTCGGGTTGACGTTTACGTCAACGCAGTTCCCCGAGGTGAAGATGGGCTTTATCGCCGCAGCATCACGCGGGCATGGTTGCCGGTGCTGTCCTTCGCCAAATTCAGGGATGCGGTGCTGGTGCCGAGCATGAACGTGCAATCGGCGGCCGAGACCTTCCAGCGCGCCGGCGCCGAGGAATTGGCGGTGGTCGAGGCTTTCACCGACCGCGAGGTGGTCGGTCTGCTGACGGAAGGCCACCTGATGCGGCGCTATGCCGAAGAACTCGACAAGGCGCGGCGCGATCTGTCGGGCGAGGGGTAGCCGCGTCCTGTCCCGATAGCGATGCGACACACATGTCGGCTGCTGCGTAAGGAGGGCACGTCAACGGCCCGCTAATCGCCGGCTCCGAAATCCGATTGCGCCGACTGTCTCCTTCCTTGTGGAAGAGTGTCTTGAAGAAAAGAGCGTCGGGAACCGCCTTGATTACTTTTGCGATCACGGCGGTCGCGAGCACGGCAAACGCCAGGCGACCGAGAAGCACGCTCGTGACATCGGCGCCAAGTGTGACAACGACCAACGTATCCTCAATGAGGCTATGGGCAAAACCCATGAACACGCAGGCAAGGAATATCTGACGCGGCTCCGCGCTAGGCGTGCGCGCCTCGCGGATCAGCAGTCCTGCGCCATAGGAAATCCCGAGAAACAGGCCAACAGCGGCGAAAGGTACCGTCTGCTTTTCGATGCCGGCGAGCCGAAAGAGCGGTGCAAGCCCTCTGTTCATCCACTCCAAAATGCCCGACATCTTGAGAAGCTCGATCACCCAGCTCAGCGCAAGCAGAACAACGAGCATGATGCCCAGGGTTTTGAGCGTACCCAGGAGAAAGCCGCCCCAGTCGGTGCTTTCATTCGTCGGCATCCACGCCGGCTTCACCGATCCTGACAGCCATCCGGTTACGGCGAATATCTGATGCAGAAGGACAGCAAAGACCAAACCCCCGCCAATACGAAGCGCCGCGGTGACCAGGAAGCTCGGCCCGGCCCTCTGAATGATCCGTTGCTCGATCGGAATGGCATGTGCAAACAGCAAGAGAGCCGAAAGAACCGTCATGTCGGCAGTGCTGAGCGCCGAAACCGGAACCAAGGTGAATACGATCACAAGCGCGCCCCAGATCCCGACCAGCAATCCCGTCAGCCAGGCAAAGGCGAGTTCAGGTGGCAACCCCACCTGCAACATGAGCGGGGAGAAGAACGGAGAAATCGCCTGGATGACGCCAAGGTCCTGCAGCAGCCGCGTGGCAATCGCAATCGGAACGATCACGCGAACCAGTTCCCAATAGATTTCAAGCGTCTCCAATGTCTTGCGATAGAAGGCGGCGCAAATTGCCATCATGCTGCTCCATCATCCCTGGAGCCATCTGAGTAGCGTGAGACGCTTCGCATTTGTGGTCAAAGTTTGCGATTCCGTGCAATAAAATTGCAACGCACCGACGCTGAGCGCGACCGACATGGACAAGATCGACAGAAGGCTTCTCAACCTGCTCCAGGATGATGCCTCACGAACTAACGCCAAATTGGCGGGGTTAGTCGGGCTTTCCCCTTCGAGCTGCCTGCGCCGCATACGACGACTGAAGAAAAGCGGTGTCATCAGCCGCGTTGTCGCGCTTCTCGCACCGGCAAAGGCTGGCCGGGGCTTGAAGGCGATCGTCACCGTCGAACTGGAGCGTCATGGTGAGCAGTATATGCGGGACTTTCTCGAGTTGGCCGCCCAGGAACCGGCCGTCACTCAGGCCCACAGTGTAAGCGGCGAAACCGACGCCGTCCTCATGCTCCGCCTGACGGATATGGAAGAGTTCGATGCGCTGTGCGAGCGACTGTTCCGAGACCGAAGCAACGTCGCGCGGTACCACACGATGTTCGTGATCCGAACGGCCAAAGAAGTGACCGCAATTCCACTGTAGATGTTAGGTTGCGATAGACTTGCTAGGCCGCGAATTCACAAACGAGCATTGGCCGCACGGAGCGCGGCTTGAGCTCGAGCCCAACTCACCCCCCGGCAAGGCGCGGCAGCAGGAATATCTCCGCCCCTTCCGGCAGTTCCTTCGACCAGGTGTCGCGATAGATCGTCCCGTCGATGGCGACGGCGATGCCGCGATCGATGTATGGCTCGAGGCCGGGATACTGTTCAGCCAGTTTCCTGAACAGCTCCCGAATATCCTTCGCCTCGATTTCGACCTTGCTCTTGCCTCCGGCGATCGCGCCGAGCGACCCCCAGAGCGTTACTTCGACCATCAGCCTCCCCGTTCCGCCTCGATCGCCGCCAGGATGCGCGGCGGCGACATCGGGATATGGGTCATGCGCACGCCCGCGGCGTTCGACACCGCATTGGCGATCGCCGCCAGCGGCGGCACGATCGAGGTCTCGCCGACGCCGCGTACCCCGTAGGGATGGTTGGGATTGGGGATCTCGAGGATCTGCGTGTCGATCATCGGCAGGTCCGAGCAGACCGGGATCCGGTAATCGAGGAAGCCAGGGTTCTGCAGCCGCCCGTCCTTGCCGTAGATATACTCCTCGTTGAGCGCCCAGCCGATGCCTTGTGCGGCACCGCCCTGGTATTGCCCCTCGACATAGGTCGGATGCACCGCCTTGCCGGCGTCCTGAACGACGGTATAGCGCAGCACCCTGGTGGAGCCGGTCTCGGGATCGACCTCGATATCGCAGATATGGGTGGCGAAGGAGACGCCGGCGCCGTCGGCGACGAGCTCGCTATGGCCTGCAATCGGTCCCCCCGTCTTCCCTGACGCGGCTGCGATCTCCTTCAGCGACAATGCTGCAAGGTTGCCGTATTTCTCGCCCTTGGCAATCGCGTGGCCCTTTTCCCAGACCACGTCGTCGACGGGAATGTCCCACATCTGTGCGGCGCGTTCCCGCAACACCTTGATGGCGTTGCGGGCGGCCGAGATCGTCGCCATGGAGGAGGAGAAGGTGCCGCGGCTGCCGTCCGTCATGTCGTTGTAGCCGAGGCTGGAGGTATCGGCGACCACCGCCTTGACCTGCTCATAGGGGATGCCGAGCTCCTCCGCCGCGACCAGCGACAGCGACGCGCGGGAACCACCCACATCGACCGTGCCGACGGCAAGCGAGACCGAGCCGTCCATGCCGATGTTGAGGTCGGTGCAGGTCTGGCCACCGAAATTGAACCAGAAGCCGCAGGCCATGCCGCGGCCCTGGTTCTTGCCGAGCGGCGCCTTCATGTGCGGATGGTTCTTCACCGCCTCCAGCGTCGGCCCGATGCCGATCGGGCCGTATACCGGTCCATAGGACGATCTGGTGCCTTCCTGCGCCGCGTTCCTGATCCGGAACTCGACGGGGTCCATGCCGATCTCCTTGGCCAGCTCGTCGACCGCACTTTCCACCGCAAACGCCGCCATCGGAGCCGACGGCGCGCGATAGGCCGCGGTCTTGGGCCGGTTGACCAGCACTTCGTAGCCGACCGTCCTGACGTTCTCGAGCTTGTAGCAGGCAAAGGCCGTCATGGCGCCGATCTCGGCCCACGTGCCGGCATAGGGGCCGCAGCTATAGCGCAGCGTCGCCTCGGCCGCCGTGATGGTGCCGTCCTTGCGGGCGCCGATCCGAACGTCGATCGAGGTGGCGCTGGTCGGGCCGGAGGCGCGGAACACCTCGTCGCGCGTCATGACCAGCTTGACCGGCCGCCCGGCCTTGCGTGACAGCGCCAGTGCCACCGGCTCGGCCCAGACATGGGTCTTGCCGCCGAAACCGCCGCCGATCTCCGAGGAGGTGACGCGCAGCTTCGAGGCTTCCATGCCAAGCAGTTGGGCGCAGTGTTGGCGGTAGACAAAATGGCCTTGCGTACAGACCCACAGGTCGGCGGTGCCGTCGGAGCTGACATTGGCCACGCAGGCATGCGGCTCGATATAACCCTGGTGCGTCTGCTCGGTCTTGAAGGAGCGTTCGACAACGAAGTCGGCCTGGCCGAAACCTACATGGATGTCGCCATGGCCGTACTGGGTGCGCTTGGTGACATTGGAAGGCTTGAGGGGCTTTTGCTCGAGGCCCTCGGTGAAGATGGCGTCGTTGACCAGAGGTGCGGAGTGCTTCATCGCCTCGTCGACGTCGGTGACATGCGGCAGCACCTCGTAGTCGACCTCGATCAGCTTCAGTGCCTGCCTCGCCGTGCGGGCATCGACCGCAGCCACCGCGGCCACGGCATGGCCGTCATAGAGCGCTTTCTTGCGCGCCATGCAGTTGTCGAGGATGTCGTACATGGCGGCATCGCCGTCGGTGAGGTCGGGCAGGTCGGCCGCGGTGATCACGGCCTTGACGCCGGCGAGCTTCTCCGCCTTCGACGTGTCGATCTTCCTGATCGTGGCATGCGCATGGGGGCTTCTGAGAACGCGCCCGACCAGTTGCCCGGCCATGTTGAAGTCGGCGCCATAACGTGCGCGGCCCGTCACCTTGTCGACGCCGTCGGGACGGATGGGACGCGTGCCGACAGAGGTGAAATTGCGTCCGGAGTAACGCGGATCGAAATTCATCGTCATGCTCCCTTCATCACGCAGGCCGCGTCCTGAACGGCACGCACGATCTTGTCATAGCCGGTGCAGCGGCAGAGGTTCCCGGCGAGGCCGAAGCGGATCTCCTCCTCGGTCGGATCGGGGTTCTTGGCCAAAAGGTCCTTCGCCGCTATCAAAAAGCCCGGCGTGCAGACGCCGCATTGAAGTGCGGCGTGCTCCAGGAATTTCTGCTGCAGCGGATGCAGCCTGTCGCCATGCGCCATGCCCTCGATGGTTTCGACGTGCCGGCCCTCGGCTTCCGCGCCGAGCACCAGGCACGAGCACACCAGCCGATCGTCGAGGATGATGCTGCAGGCCCCGCAGTCGCCGGTGCCGCAGCCTTCCTTGGCGCCCGTCAGCCCCAGGCGATCGCGCAGGACATCAAGCAGCGTCTCGTCCGGCTGGCAAAGGAACTCGACATTGTCGCCGTTGATTGTCGTTGATACTGCCACACCAGCCATCATTTGCCTCCTGCGCGTGCATAGGCGGTCGTGGCGGCCCGCTTGGCCAGCACACCCGCGACTTTCCGTCTGAATTCGATGGTGCCGCGCTTGTCGTCGATCGGGCGGCAGGCACCCGAGCAGACCTTGGCGAGCCTCTCCAGCGTGGCTTCGTCCAGCTTGGAGCCGATGAGAACCTCGGCGGCCTCCTCGACCAGAATTACCGTCGGCGCCACGGCGCCCAACGCCAGACGGGCGGATTTGACGCGACCCTGCTCATCGAGCGTCAAGTTCACGCCGGCGCTTACCACCGCTATGTCCATCTCCGTGCGCGGAATGAAACGCAGATAGGCATCGCCCGAACGCGGCAGACGGCTGTCGAGCAGGATTGCCTCGATGATCTCGCCCTTGGCCAGCGACGTCTTGCCCGGCCCAGTCGGCACCGCTTGCACGGCAATCGTGCGCCTGGTTCCCGGGCCGACGATCACAGCCTTGGCGCCAGCGGCCACCAGCGCCGGCACGCTGTCGGCGGCCGGCGAGGCGTTGCACAGATTGCCGACGATGGTGCAGCGTCCCTGCACCTGCTTCGAGCCGATCAGCTTGGCCGCTTCGACGACGCCGGGCCATGCCTTCTGCAGGGCCGTGTTCTCGCCCAGCACGGCGCAGGGGACCGCCGCGCCGATGCTGAAGCCCTCGGCTGTTTCCCTGATCTCGCCAAGCCCGTCGATCGCCTTGATGTCGACGATCAGGTCGGGTTCGATAAAGCCGCCTTTCATTCGCACCAAGAGGTCGCTGCCTCCGGCGAGGATGGCGGCCGTGCCGGCTGAACCGGCCAACAGGCCGGCGGCGTCTTCAATTGAAAGCGGACGTATGTAACGCATCGTCTCCCCTTAGTGGTCATAGTCACACCAACTGATATAACCGTCTCTCCACAATGGCCATCCTGTTCGTGCATTCGCGGATTGGGCCAGGCGCCGCAATTTCATTTTGCTCGTCCAACTGGACGCACCGCCAGCCGCTAATGCTCGATCGGACCCTTCGGCATGACCAGCGCGGTGCCGGCTGTCGTCGGGCGCTCGATCATGCGGCGGACGCGCGGTGGCTCGTTGCCGCTGTGCAGCGCCCTTATGCGCTCGCCGATGACGGCGTCGGCGTAGGTGGCGCGCCGATTGTGGCGGATATATTCGACCCAGGTCGGCGTGTGGTAGTGCTCGATCCATATCGAGGGATTTTCGAGATCGCGCGCCAAGGTCCAGTTGCGGGCGCCATCACGGCGGCGGATGCGGCCGCGCTCGGCCATGGTGGCGAGGAATTCCGGTACGTCCTCGTTGCGGATGACATATTCGATCATGATGGCGATGGGACCGCTGCGCGGCTTGAGATCAAGCGCCAGATGCGGCTCCTGAAAACGGTTGAGCGGATCGAGGTTGAGCACGGCCTGCTGCGGCAGCGGCAGCAGCAGGCCGATGGCGCCTCCCGCCAGCATGGCGACGCTGGCCGCCATCAGGGCGACTTCGGCGCCATGCGCGTCGGCAACGACACCCCAGACCCAGCTGCCGAGCGCGATGCCGCCGAAGGTCGCGGTCTGGTAGACCGAAAGCACGCGGCCGACCACCCAGCGCGGCGTCGACATCTGCACGGTGACGTTGAAGTGCGACAGCGCGGTCACCCAGCAGGCGCCGCCGAGCAGCAGACCGAGCGACGTCTGCCAGGCATGATTGCTGACGGCGGCGTTGAAGGCGCAGACGGCGAAGCCGGCGAATGCCATGCGCACCATGGTTTCGCTGGACAGCAGCTGCCGCAGCCTGACGCTGGTCAGCGCGCCGCCGACGGCGCCGATGCCGAAGGCGCCGAGCATGATGCCGTAGCTCAAGGCATCGCCCTTGACGACGTCGCGCGCGACCAGCGGCAGCAGCGCCAGGACCGCGCCGGCGCTGAAGCCGAAAGCCGAGCTCCTGACCAGCACCTTGCCGATATTGGGCGACATGGCGACGTAGCGCAGGCCGGCGCCCATTGCGGCGCCCAGCGTCTCGCGCGGCAAGGCGGAGGCCGGCAGTTCCGGCTTCCAGCGGGCCAGCACGACGATGAGGCCGACATAGCTCAGCGTGTTGACGGCGAAGGCCGCGGCAGCGCCTGCCGCGGCAACGATGATGCCGCCGATCGCCGGGCCGACGCTGCGCGTCAGGTTGAAGCCCATCGAGTTGAGCGCGATCGCCGCCGGCACCTTGGTGCGAGGCACCATGTCGCCGACCGAAGCCTGCCAGGACGGACTGTTGAGCGCGGTGCCGCTGTCGATCAGGAAGGTGAAGGCGAGCAGCGTCCACGGCGTCATCAGGTCGAGATAGGTGAAGACGGTCAGGAGAGCCGAGACGACGAGCATGAAGATCTGCGCGATCAGCATGATCTTGCGCCGGTTGAAGCTGTCGGCGATAGCGCCGGCCAGCAGCGCGAAGAGCATGATCGGCAAGGTGGTCGAGGCCTGGACCAATGCAACCTGGTAGGACGAGGTGGCGATCGTCGTCATCATCCAGGCGGCGCCAACGCCCTGGATCAGGCCGCCGAAATTGGAGACGAGGCTGGCGGACCACACCGCCCGGAAGATGCCGTGCCGGAACGGCGCCAGCGCCGAGGCGCTTTCGCTTTCCGGTGTGTCGTCGTTCATAAATGCTTTCCCGGGCTCAAATGCGTTTGTTCTTCCGATCAATAGGCCCTGCAAGCCGTGGGTTCAAAAAATAGAACATCATTTCGCAAAGGGCGAACGCATTTTGGAAAAACATCATGGTCCAACAACAAGATAGCGGGCGGGTCAGCGCGTGCCGCCGCAGGCTGAACGATCGGTCAGGCAGGCGGTACCGCTTGCCGAGCGCTGCCATCTGATTGGCAGGCACCGGCGGCACTTCTAGCGGTCCTCGAAGCCGGTCAGCACGCCGACGGCGTTGATGCCGATCTCCTCGACGGCGTAGCCGCCTTCCATGACGAACAGCGTCGGCAGGCCGAGCCTGGCGATGCGGCGGCCGATCCTGGGGTAGTCGGAGGTCTTCAGCTTGAACTGGCTGATCGGGTCCTTCTCGAAGGTGTCGACGCCGAGTGAAACCACGACGACGTCAGGAGCATAAGCCGAAAGCCTCGTGCAAGCGTCCTCGAGTGAGGCGTTCCACACGTCCCAGCCGGTGCCGAAGGGCATCGGGTAATTGTCGTTGAAGCCTTCGCCGTCGCCCTCGCCGCGTTCGTCGGCATGGCCGAGGAAGAAGGGATATTCCGTCATCGGATCGCCATGCAGGTTCAGCACCTGAACGTCACCGCGGCGATAGAAGATCTCCTGGGTGCCGTTGCCGTGGTGATAATCGATGTCGAGGATCGAAACGCGCCCGGCGCCATGGTCGCGGAACCATTGCGCGGCGACGGCGGCGTTGTTGATGAAGCAATAGCCGCCCATGAAGGCCGCCCCCGCATGGTGCCCTGGCGGGCGGCACAGCGCGAAGGCGGAAGGCTCACCGGCCTTGACCAGCGCGGCGGCGGTCAACGCGACGTCATAGGACGACTTGATCGCATCCCATGTGCCTTTGACGAACGTTGCCCCACCGTCGAAGGAGTAGAAGCCGAGCAGCGCATCGATGCCTTTCGGGCGCACGTCGCCGCGCAGGCCGCGCGTCGGCCAGGTGAAGGGAATGGCCGAACCGCTGCGGCCCGATGCTTCCCAGAGCGGCCACACGGTCGGCAGGAAATCGATATAGTCGCTGGCATGCACCTTCCTGGCGGCGGCGAGGTCGTGGCTTTCCGGCGGCAGGATCGGACCGAGCTTCTCGCTCTCCACCCGCGCCCTGATGAACTCGGCGCGCGACGGCTTTTCAAAGGCCGGCACGATGGCGCCGGCGATCAATTCGACATTGCCGGAATGGCCGGCATGGAAAGGCGACAAAACAGTCTTCATGAAATTGTTCCGTGGTGAGACGCGGCGACCCTAACCGTCCTGCACTGCCTTTCACAAGGCGCTGGGCCAACCAGCCATGGCTTGCTGGCCCGGCAGCCGGTCGTCTAGCCTGCCGGCAGCGCAACCGACCTGCGGGTAATCATGAGTTCAAATGCCGACCTGATCGTCACCAATGCCCGTGTGCTGACCATGGACGAAGGCAATCCGACAGCCGAAGCGGTGGCGATAAAGGACGGCAACATCCTGGCGGTTGGCGATCGCCGGACGATCGAGACGCTGAAAGGGCCGGCCACGAAGATTATCGATGCGCAAGGCGGTTCGGTGGTGCCGGGCTTCATCGAAGCGCATATGCACCTTTTCGGCGGCGCCGCCGAACTGGACAATCTGCACCTTCAGGGCGTGCATGGCTTCGATGCGCTGAGCGACGCGATCCGCGCCTACGCTGCGGCACGGCCGAACGCCAAATTGCTGCTTGGGGCCGGCGTCGACTACACTATCCTTTCCAAGGAAGAGCCGGTCACCCGCCATCATCTCGACCGCATCATCGCCGACCGGCCGTTCGCGATGTCGGCTTCCGATCACCACACGATGTGGGCCAACACCAAGGCGCTGAAGCTGGCTGGCATCCTGCACGGCAAGCAACTCGGCCCCGGCAACGAGATCGTCATGGGCGCCGACGGCCTCGCGGCGGGCGAATTGCGCGAGGGAGAGGCGTTCGGGCCGATCCTCGAGCTTTCCGGGCAGAACCGCGTGCGGCTCGGCCTTGCGACAGGCGGCGAGCCCGAGCCGTACCCTTCCGCAGCCGAAGTCGCGGCCGATCGCGACCTGATGCATCGCGGGCTGGAATGGTGCGCCCGCCACGGCATCACCTCGATCCAGAACATGGACGGCAATCTCTACCAGCTCGAACTGCTTGCCGGTTTGGAGCAGGAAGGGCGGCTGCTCTGCCGCACCAAGATACCTTTTCATTTCAAGAACTTCATGACGCTCGACAAGCTGGAAAAGGCATCGAGCATGGCCAACTCCTATCGATCGGAATGGCTGTCGTCCGGCATGGTCAAGATGTTTTACGACGGCGTGCTTGAAGGCTGGACTGCGGTCATGGTCGACGACTATGCCGACCGGCCGGGCTGGCGCGGTGAGCCGCTGTTCACGCCAGAGCATTTCGCCGAGGTGGCAGTGGAGGCCGACCGGCGCGGCCTGCAGATCGCCGTGCATTCGATAGGCGACGGCGCTGTGCGCGCGGTCCTCGACGGTTACGAGGCGGCGCGGCGGAAGAACGGCAGGCGCGACAGCCGGCACCGGGTCGAGCACATCGAGGTCACCACTGCCGCCGACGTGCCGCGCTTTGCCGAACTCGGCGTCATCGCCTCGATGCAGCCGCCGCACCCGCCCGGCGCCATGGACTTCCCGCTGGAGCCGACGCTCTCGCGCATCGGCCGCGAAAGATGGCCGCTCAGCTATGCCTGGCGGACGCTGAAGCAGGCGGGCGCGCATGTCGTTTTCGCTTCCGACTGGCCGGTGTCGCGGGTCGACCCGATCCTGGGCATTCAGGCGGCGGTGCTGCGCAAACCTTGGGCAGAGGGCGATCCCGACCAGAGCTTCTCGCTGCTGGAAGCGCTTGCGGGCTATACGGTCGAAGGCGCCTATGCCGAATTCATGGAACACCGTAAGGGCCGGCTGAAACCAGGCTATCTGGCCGATCTGGTGGTGCTGTCGGCCGATATCGAGGCAACTGAACCGGCTTCCTTGCACAAGGTGCGTCCGGTCAGCACCATCTGCGGCGGCAAGATCACTTACCGGGGTTGATGATGGCGCTGACTATGGCATGGGGCTTGCGTTCTGAACCGAGATCCAGATGCATGGTTGCCAAGCCGACCGGCATATGCTGACAATCGAATGGGAACTGGATCCGCCATCAAGAGCGGACATGAAAATGGGGTAATGCGTGCCGGATCAACCGGGTAAGAGTGCAATCGAGGTCCGCAGCGTCCGCAAGGTGTTCGGTACCGGGGACGCACAAGTCGCCGCTCTCGACACGGTTTCGGTGTCGATCCGCGAGAACGAGTTCTTCACGCTGCTGGGGCCGTCGGGCTGCGGAAAGACGACGCTGCTCAGGCTGATCGCCGGCTTCGATTTTCCCAGCGAAGGCGAAATCCTGCTGCACGGCCACGACATCGCGCCGCTGCCGCCGTTCAAGCGGCCGGTCAACACCGTCTTCCAGTCCTATGCGCTGTTCCCGCACATGACAGTGGCCGAGAATATCGGCTTTGGGCTGGAGATGCTGGGCAAGCCGAAGACCGAAATCAAGGCGCGCGTCGCCGAGATGCTGAAGTTGGTCAAGATGGAGGCGCTGAGTGCCCGCCGCACCAGCCAGATCTCCGGCGGCCAGCAGCAGCGCGTCGCACTGGCCCGCGCGCTGGCGCCGCAGCCGAAAGTGCTGTTGCTCGACGAGCCGCTGTCGGCACTCGACTACAAGCTGCGCAAGGAAATGCAGATCGAACTGAAACGGCTGCAGCACCAGACCGGCATCACCTTCATCTTCGTCACCCATGACCAGGAAGAAGCGCTGACCATGTCCGACCGCATCGCCGTGATGTCGGCCGGCAAGATCCTGCAGGTCGGCACGCCCTGGGACATCTATGACAAGCCGGCCGAGCGCTTCGTCGCCGACTTCATCGGCGAAACCAATTTCCTGACCGCGGCCATCACCGGCATCGGCAACGGCAAGGCGCGCGCGACACTAAAATCCGGCGCGACGATCGACGCGACGGTGGCTGAGGGCTTCCAGCCGAAGGAGAATGCGACGCTGGTGGTCAGGCCGGAACACGCCAAGCTGACCGGCGGCAAGGGCGATCTTTCCGGGACCGTCGAAAACATCGTCTATTTCGGCACCGACACGCATATTCATGTCCAACTGGACAGCGGCGAAGCCTTCACCGTGCGCCAGCAGAACACGCGCAGCGCAGGCTGCGGTTTCGAGCGGGGCGACAAGGTCGGCGTCTCGATCGGCAACGACGCCGCGCAAGTGCTGAGGGATTGATGGCGAGCGCGGAAGAAGTCGCCAAGACGGCCGAACGGCGCGACATCCGCGACCGCTGGCTGCTGTCGGCGCCGGCCCTGCTGATCATCTTCCTTGCAGCAACCGGTCCCTTGCTGATCGTGCTGGTTTATTCGTTTTTGACGCCCGGCCCTTATGGCGACGTGAAGTGGCAATTCTCGCCCGAGGCCTGGACATCGGTGTTCATGGAACGCGACATCTTCGACGACACGCTTTCCATTGCTGCCGCCCATGTCACTATCTTCTGGCGCTCGATCAAGCTTGCCATCGTGACCACGATCGCTACTTTGGCGCTTGGTTTTCCTACTGCCTATTTCATGGCGACGCGCAGCGAGAAGACGCGCGATCTCTGGCTGTTCCTGATCACCATACCGTTCTGGACCAACTTGCTGATCCGCACCTTCGCCGTGCTGCAGATCATCCGCAACGAGGGGTTGATCAACACGGTGCTGCTCAAGCTCGGCATCATTTCGGCGCCGATCCAGATATTGTTCACCGATACGGCGATCCTGATCGGCATGGCCTATGTCTATCTGCCGCTGATGGTGCTGCCGATCTACGCCAGCATGGAAAAACTCGATTTCCGGCTGGTCGAAGCCGGCTACGATCTTTATGCGACACGCTTCCAGGTGCTCAGGCGTATCATTTTCCCGCTGGTCAAGCCGGGCGTCATCGCCGGCTCCATCCTGGTGTTCATTCCGGCGCTCGGCGCCTATGTCACACCGGTCCTATTGGGCGGCGGTAAGACCATGATGCTTTCCAACCTGATCGAGCTGCAGTTCGGGCAAGGCCGCAACTGGCCGCTCGGCTCGGCGCTGTCGATCGCCGTCATGGTCATCGTCATGGTGGCGCTGCTCGCCTATGTGCGTAACACAGGCCGGTCGGAGATGCGTCATGGCTAGCAGCTTCGCAATCAAGCATCAGCCGGGATTCACCGCGATCGCCGCGACCTGCTTCGTCGTGCTCTATCTGCCCATCGTCGTGCTGGTCGTCTATGCCTTCAACGCCGCGACCTCGACGTCGGAATGGGGCGGCTTCTCGCTCAAATGGTTCCAGTCGGCGTGGCAGAACACGCAAGTCATCGACGCCACCGTGCGCTCCTTCCAGATCGGCGCCATCGCGGCGATCCTGGCCACGATCTTCGCCACCATGGCGGCGCTCGCCACCACGCGCACGCCGCCCTATCCCGGCCTGACCTTCAAATATGCCGCCATCAACCAACCTCTGATGGTGCCGGAGATCGTCACCGGCGTGGCGCTGCTGATCTTTTTCTCGCGCATCAAGATATTCACCGGCTATTCCGGGCTCGGCTACCTGATCGCGGCGCATACGGCCTTTTGCATTCCGTTCGCCTACCTGCCGATCCGGGCGCGGCTGGAGAACATGGACCTGACGCTGGAACGGGCCGCCGCCGATCTCTATGCGACGCCGTGGAAGACGTTCCGCCGCATCACCTTGCCGCTGCTTTGGCCCGGCATTCTGGCCGGATTGATGCTGGCCTTCGTTATCTCGCTCGACGATGTCGTCATCACCGAGTTCGTGAAATCGGGCGGCCAGGACACGCTGCCGACCTACATGCTTGGCCAGATACGTCGAGGGATAACGCCGGAGATCAACGCGATATCGACCGTGTTCCTGCTCTTGTCGGTCGCCATCGTGACGTTGTTTTTCTTCATCAGCAGGAAACGGGACTAGACATGAAAATGGGAGCTAAAACCATGAACTGGAAGACATCGGCGACCGCCATCGGGCTGGCGCTGCTCGCCTCGACGAGCGGCGCTTTCGCGGACGGCGTTTTGAACATCTACAATTGGGGTAATTACACCAGCCCCGACGTGATCAAGAAGTTCGAGCAGAAATACAACATCAAGGTGACCATCACCGATTACGATTCGAACGATACGGCGCTGGCCAAGGTTCGCCAGGGCGGCACCGGCTTCGACATCGCGGTGCCTTCGCAAACCTTCGTGCCGATCTGGATCAAGGAAGGCCTCGTTCAGGAGACCGATCCCGGCAAGATGGAGAACTTCAAGAACGTGGCGCCGGAATGGGCCAATCCCGATTTCGATCCCGGCCGCAAATATTCCGTGCCATGGGCCTGGGGCACGGTGGGCATCGTGGTGAACACCGATGTCTACAAGGGGCCGTCGGACAGTTGGGGCATCATCTTCAACACGCCCGACGAACTGAAGGGCAAGGTCAACGTCGTGCCGGAAATGAACGACGTCATGTTCGCGGCGACCAAATATGTCGGCGCCGCGCAATGCGCCAGCGACAAGGAAACGCTGAAGAAGGTGCGTGACACGCTGGTTGCTGCCAAGCCGAACTGGATCGCAATGGAATACAATACCATCGAGAAAATGGGCGCCGGCGATTTCAAGGCGACCAGCGACTGGAACGGCTCAGCCCTGCGCCAGCGGCTGGCGAACCCCAAGATCCACTATTTCTATCCCAAGGAAGGTTTTGGCCTCTGGAGCGACAATGTCATGGTCCTGAAGGAAGCCAAGAATGTCGAGAACGCCAAGCTGTTCCAGAACTTCATCATGGATCCGGAAAATGCCGCCGGCCTATCCGCCTTCCACCGCTACGCCAACGGCATTGCCGGTTCCGACAAGTACATGCCGGCCGATATGAAGGATGCGCCGGAAGTCATCATCCCGGAAGACGTCAAGGCGCATGGCGAGCTGCAAAAATTGTGTTCCGAGGACGTGCAGGCAATCTACAGCAAGATCTGGACCGAACTGCAGAAGTGACCGCATCGTGATGGACCCGGCGGCAGGCGCCGGCCGGGTCCGTTTTGTCCGCATTTTTTTAACGTCGCCTATCGGTGGCGACACTGAAAGCCGTGCACGCCATCGCCGCGGCGCTCGCCTAGAACGCCAAAGACCCGGAAGGAAGCGGCTATGGCCGGCAAGACCGCGTTCGAAACCAGATATGGCTTTGCCCGCAAGGAGGTGCTGCTCGGCAATTGGCGGGAAAGCCCGTTCAGCCGGTGGTCGTTCCAGAATGTCGGCGAGCTGGTGCCGAGCGCTGCCGTGGCGGCACAGCCGGGCAGCAGCGAAGCGTCGGCCCAGGATTTCGGCGGGCTACTTGGCGAAAAAGTCGCTCTTGCAGGCGGCGCGGAGACTGTCGCGGCGTTTCTCGCGCGCTCCGATACCGACGCGCTGACGATCATGAAACGCGGCAAATTCGTCGGCGACTGGTTCGCGCCGCATATGGAGTTTGGGGCGCGCCACATCGTCTTTTCGATCAGCAAGTCGCTGACCGCCATTGTTGCCGGCATATTGGAAGGCGAGGGGATTTTCGATCCGCAGGCTCCGGTAAGCCGCTATCTGCCCGAAGCCGCCGGCTCGGCCTATGGCGATGCGCGTGTGCGGCACGTGCTCGACATGAGTGTCAGCCTCGATTTCGAAGAGGCCTATCTCGATCCGGAAAGCGCCTTCGCCCGCTACCGCCGCGCCATGCTGTGGAATCCAGGCGGGGGCATCGAGAGCCTGGCCACTTTCCTCATGACGCTGCAGGGCCTGGCCGAGCCGCATGGCCGGACTTTCCGCTACCGCTCGCCCAATTCCGACCTGCTCGGCATCCTGCTCGAACGTGCGTCGGGCCGGCGCTTCGCCGATCTGATGCGCGAAAAATTATGGGAGCCTCTCGGCGCCGTCAGCGACGCCTCGGTGACAGTCGACATGGAAGGCACGGCGCGCACTGCCGGCGGCATTTCGGTGACGCCGCGCGACCTTGCACGCGTCGGCGAGATGATGCGGCAAGGCGGCGTGGCCAATGGCCGCCGCGTCGTGCCGGAAGCCTGGATGCACGACACGACCGAAACTGGCGGTGACGCCGAGGCCTGGCGGCGCGGCACGATGGCGTTCCTGTTTCCGCGTGGCCGCTATCGCAACAAATGGTACCAGACGGGCGCGGCAAGCGGCGCCTTCTGCGGCATCGGCATCCACGGCCAGTGGCTTTACGTCAATCCGAAGGCCGAAATGGTAATCGCAAAGATGTCGTCGCAGCCGGTACCGGTCGACGATCCGCTCGATCTGGATATGATTTCTTTCTTCGAGGCGCTGAGCCGGATGGTCTGATCCATCCAGACAGCCCGACCTTTCCTGTGGACCTCTCGCCGGGTTGAAAATGGCGCAGTTGGCGCGGCAGTGCTCTGCGCCTATGGTCGCTGCTCGTTTCGACTAGCGACAGGTACGACATGGCATCCGACATCAAGCGCATCGCAACTATCATAGCCGCCGAGATCGCCGCCCGGCCCGAGCAGGCCGCGGCAGCGATCGGCTTGCTCGATGACGGTGCGACCGTGCCGTTCGTGGCGCGCTACCGCAAGGAGGTCACCGGCGGCCTCGACGACACGCAGCTACGCGACCTCGCCGAGCGGCTGGCCTATCTGCGCGAACTCGACGCGCGCCGCGACACCATCCTTGGTTCGATCCGCGAGCAGGGCAAGCTGACCGAGGAGCTCGAAGCAAAGATCGCTGCGGCCGGCACCAAGGCCGAACTCGAAGACATCTACCTGCCTTACAAGCCGAAGCGCCGGACCAAGGCCGAGATCGCACGCGAGCGCGGGCTCGGGCCTCTGGCGGAAGCTATTCTCGCCGACCGTACGGCTGTACCCGCCGAGCTGGCGCTGGCCTACATCAGCGAAAACGTGGCCGACGCCAAGGCAGCGCTCGAGGGTGCGCGCGACATCCTGTCCGAACAGTTCGCCGAGAATGCCGATCTGGTCGGCAGATTGCGGACCTACATGAAGGAACGCGCCTTCCTGCGCTCGCGCGTCGTCGACGGCAAACAGGAGGCCGGCGCGAAATTTTCCGACTATTTCGACCATGTCGAGCGCTGGACCAACGTGCCGAGCCATCGCGCGCTGGCCATGTTGCGCGGCCGCAACGAGGAGGTTCTGTCGCTCGACATCGAAGTCGATGCCGATGACGCCTCTCCGGTGAAACCGGTTGAGCGGATGATCGCCGACGCCCACGCCATCGGCCGCCAGTTGCCGGGAGACCGCTGGCTGATGGAGGTCGCCGGCTGGACCTGGCGCATAAAGCTGTCGCTGCACCTGACGCTCGATCTGATGCGCGATCTGCGCGAGCGGGCCGAAGAAGAAGCCATCCATGTCTTCGCCCGCAATCTCAAGGATTTGCTGCTTGCCGCGCCTGCCGGCTCGCGGCCGACGATGGGGCTCGATCCGGGCATTCGCACCGGCGTCAAGGTGGCGGTGGTGGACGGCACCGGCAAGCTGCTGGCGACGACAACGGTCTATCCGTTCCCGCCGAAGAACGATGTGCGCGGCGCGCAGGCCGAACTGGCCAAGCTCATCCGGCTGCACAAGGTCGAGCTGATTTCGATCGGCAACGGCACCGGCAGCCGCGAGACCGAAAGGCTGGTGGCCGACATGCTGGCTGACATGCCTGCCGGGTCCGGGCCGAAGCCGCTCAAGGTGATCGTCAGCGAAGCCGGTGCCTCGGTCTATTCCGCCTCGGCAGCGGCGGCAGCTGAATTTCCAGGCCTCGACGTGTCGCTGCGCGGGGCGGTGTCAATCGCGCGGCGCCTGCAGGATCCGCTCGCCGAACTGGTCAAGATCGAGCCCAAGTCGATCGGCGTCGGCCAGTACCAGCACGACGTCGATCAGTACCGCCTCGGCCGCTCGCTGGAAGCGGTGGTCGAGGATGCGGTCAATGCCGTCGGCGTCGATCTCAACACGGCCTCAGTGCCGCTTCTGGCGCGGGTTTCGGGTCTCGGCGCATCGCTGGCCGAGGCGATCGTTGCGCATCGCGATGCCTCCGGCCCGTTCGCCAGCCGCCGCGAACTGTTGAAGGTCTCCCGCCTTGGACCCCGCGCGTTCGAGCAATGCGCCGGCTTCCTGCGCATTCCAAACGGCAGCGAACCCCTCGATGCCTCGGCCGTGCATCCGGAAGCCTATGGCGTTGCCAAGAAGATCGTCGCGGCCTGCGGGCGCGACGTCCGCTCGCTGATGGGCGACAGCGCCGCACTCAAGGCGCTCGATCCGCGCGTCTTCGTCGATGAGCGCTTCGGCGTGCCGACGGTGCGCGACATCCTGGCGGAGCTGGAAAAGCCCGGCCGCGATCCGCGCCCCGGCTTCAAGACCGCGACCTTTGCCGATGGCATCGACGACATCAAGGATCTGAAGCCCGGCATGCGGCTTGAAGGCACTGTCACCAATGTCGCGGCTTTCGGCGCCTTCGTCGATATCGGCGTGCACCAGGATGGGCTGGTGCACGTCTCGCAACTGGCCGATCGGTTCATCAAGGACGCGCATGAGGTGGTCAAGGCCGGCGACGTGGTCAAGGTGCGTGTCGTCGACGTCGATATCAAGCGCAAGCGCATCGGCCTGTCGATGCGCAAGGATGGTGACGGTGGCGCACCGAAGCCGCGCGACAATGGCAGCAGGCCGGTGCCGCGCGCGCCCGCGCCCCAACGCCAGCCGGAGCCGCCGGCGCAGCAGGGCGCGTTCGGCGCCGCTTTGGCCGATGCGTTGAAGCGGAAATAATTTCGCGAGCCGGCTGTGGCAGGTCAGACGGCGGCGCTCGACATTGATGATCCATCACCAATGCTCATGGATCGGCGAAGCTATTTCGTTTGATTTTTTCAGGACGGGAGCCGATAAGCCGCGCGTTTCAAGATTTCTGTTTCGATGCATGTCGTTATCCCCAAGCTGCGGAACACCCTCGGGTCCGGCCCGCGGGCAAGCTTTGGGCGACATGCATGAGTTTGGGAGACCGAGGGCCATGGCCGCCGACAAGAACGCATTCGTCTGGGATGATCCTTTCCTGATCGAGGACCAGCTTTCGGAGGACGAGCGCATGGTGCGCGATGGCGCCGCGGCGTTTGCCGCCGACAAGCTCGCTCCGAAGATCGAGGAAGCCTATCTCGAGGAGAAGACCGACGCCGGGATCTTCCGCGAAATGGGCGAGGCCGGTCTGCTCGGCATCACCATCCCCGAGGA
Source organism: Mesorhizobium sp. M1227 (assembly GCF_040318315.1). Lineage (NCBI taxonomy): Bacteria > Pseudomonadati > Pseudomonadota > Alphaproteobacteria > Hyphomicrobiales > Phyllobacteriaceae > Mesorhizobium > Mesorhizobium sp. M1227. The sequence goes on along the minus strand of NZ_JAMYLZ010000007.1, from coordinate 42,098 downwards.
ATATGGCGGGCTCGGCGCCAACTACGTCACCTACGGGCTGGTCGCGCGGGAAGTGGAGCGGATCGACTCGGGTTATCGCTCGATGATGAGCGTGCAGTCGTCGCTGGTAATGTATCCGATCCATGCCTATGGCTCGGAAGAACAGCGCAAGAAATACCTGCCGAAGCTGGCGTCGGGCGAATGGATCGGCTGCTTTGGCTTGACCGAACCTGATGCCGGTTCCGACCCGGGCGGCATGAAGACGCGGGCCGAGAAGACTGCGAGCGGCTACAGGATCTCCGGCTCGAAGATGTGGATTTCCAACGCGCCGATCGCCGACGTGTTCGTCGTCTGGGCAAAGTTGTCCGACGAAAGTGGGGGCGCGCATGACAACCAGATTCGCGGCTTCGTCCTGGAAAAGGGCATGAACGGGCTGTCGGCGCCGAAGATCGGTGGCAAGCTGTCGCTGCGAGCCTCGATCACCGGCGAAGTGGTGATGGAAGGCGTCGAGGTAGGCGACGACGCGCTGCTGCCCAATGTCTCGGGTCTCAAAGGGCCGTTTGGCTGCCTCAACCGGGCACGCTACGGAATTTCCTGGGGCGCCATGGGCGCGGCTGAGGATTGTTGGCACCGCGCCCGCCAGTATGGCCTCGACCGCAAGCAGTTCGGCAAGCCGCTGGCCGGTACGCAGCTTTTCCAGAAGAAGCTCGCCGACATGCAGACCGAGATCGCGCTCGGCCTGCAGGGCAGCCTGCGCGTCGGGCGGCTGATGGACGAAGGCAAGATGGCGCCGGAGATGATCTCGCTCGTCAAGCGCAACAATTGCGGCAAGGCGCTCGACATCGCCCGCCAGGCCCGCGACATGCATGGCGGCAATGGCATCCAGATCGGCTACCACGTCATGCGCCACGCCCAGAACCTGGAAACCGTCAACACCTATGAGGGCACGCATGACGTGCATGCGCTGATCCTCGGGCGGGCGCAGACCAGGTTGCAGGCGTTCTTTTAGCATTGGCGGGTGTCCTCCGCTTCCAGCGCCACTGCTTGGCATCTCCCCTCGCAAGGCGGGAGATCGGCAATTTTCGCCAACGGCGCCACATTTTGTTCTTGCTTTGTGCCGGCAGCTATGCTACTAATTTCGCTATGGTGCTAATTCGCACCGATGACCCGCTCACCGAGGCGGGTTTTTCTTTTCAGCTCTTTTCGACCAAGCATCGCGCGTGCTGCTGACATCAATGTCGGCGGGAAGCGCCCGGTGCTGACCCGCCGGCCTTCGGCTCTGCACCGTTGCAACGTCTTGCCGCCACGCCACGGAATCCCAGGTCGGCGCTCCGTTTCGTGAAGCTGTGAAAGCTGCTTAATTTAGGTGCAGCGCAACATCTCTGCTTGGAGAATGGTCAGCATTCGTGTCAGGGTTCAGCGAACTCCTTTTGAAACGCCGACTTCAGGGGCACCATGGCAATTCTGGCAGCCGTCTATCACCTGACCCACTACAAATACGACCGGCCGGTCGTCTTGGGCCCGCAAGTCATAAGGTTGCAGCCTGCGCCGCATTCCCGCACCAAAGTGCTCAGCCATTCGCTGAAGGTCGGGCCGGCAAACCACTTCGTCAATTTGCAGCAGGACCCCTACGGCAATTTCCTTGCCCGTTTCGTCTTTCCCGAGCCGGTGACGGAGTTGAAGATCGAGGTCGATCTCGTTGCCGACATGACGGTCTACAATCCGTTCGATTTCTTCGTCGAACCGTCGGCCGAGACGTTTCCGTTCGAATACCCCGAAGAGATCCGGGACGATCTGACCATCTACCGAACGCCGGAACCGGCGGGGCCGCTGTTGGAGGCATTCCTGAAAACCCTCGCGCGCCACCCGACCAACACCGTCAATTTTGTCGTCGACCTCAATGCGCGGCTGCAGCGCGAGATCGCCTATATCGTGCGCATGGAAACCGGCGTCTTCTCGCCCGAGGAAACGCTGGCCGCCGGCAAGGGATCGTGCCGCGATTCCAGCTGGCTCCTGGTGCAGATACTGAGGAACCTCGGCATCGCCGCGCGTTTCGTCTCCGGCTACCTGATCCAGCTCAAACCCGACCTCGTTGCGCTCGACGGGCCGCCCGGCACGGCGACCGATTTCACCGACCTCCATGCCTGGTGCGAGGTGTATCTGCCGGGGGCCGGCTGGATCGGCTTCGACCCGACCTCCGGCCTGCTCACCGGCGAAAGCCATGTGCCGCTCGCGGCAACGCCGCATTTCCGCAATGCCGCGCCGATCTCCGGCATGGCGAGCTTCGCCAATGTCGAATTCGGCTTCGACATGCGGGTCGACCGCATCGCCGAGCATCCGCGCATTACCAAGCCGTTCTCCGACGAGAGCTGGCAGGCGCTGGACGCGCTGGGGGTCCAGGTCGATGCTGCGCTCCAGGCCGGCGACGTGCGGCTGACCATGGGCGGCGAGCCGACCTTCGTCTCGATCGACGATTTCGAGGCTGCAGAGTGGAACACCGCCGCCGTCGGGCCGACCAAACGCGAAAAGGCTGATGCGCTGATCCGCCGGCTGCGCGAACGCTTCGCGCCGGGCGGCTTCCTGCATTACGGGCAAGGCAAATGGTACCCCGGCGAAAGCCTGCCGCGCTGGACCTTCTCGCTCTACTGGCGCACCGACGGCGAGCCGGTGTGGAGCGACCCGTCGCTGATCGCGCATGAAAAGAGCGAGGCGGATGTCGGACCGAAGCAGGCCGAAGGCCTGCTGACGGCGATCGCCGACGAACTCGGCATCGACAAGACGATGGTCAGCGAAGCCTATGAGGATCCGGCCGAGTGGCTGCTCAAGGAAGGCAAGCTGCCTGACAATGTCGATCCTTCCAATTCGAAGCTGGAGGATCCGGAGGAGCGCAGCCGCATGGCGCGGGTGTTCGAACGCGGGCTGACCAAGCCGTCGGGCTATGTGCTGCCCGTCCAGCGCTGGAACAGCCAGGCTTCCGGACCGCGCTGGCGCTCGGAGAAATGGAAGACGCGGCGCGGCAGGCTGTTCCTGGTGCCCGGCGATTCGCCGGTCGGCTACCGCCTGCCGCTCGGCACGCTGCCCTATGTGCCGCCGGCGCAGTTCCCCTACATAGTCCCGGTCGATCCGTCGCTGCCGCGCGGACCACTGCCGGCGCGCGAGGCGATCTTGCCCGGTTCTGCTTCGTCGCCCGCTGCGGCCGAACTGGAGGGCGCCGACGAGATGGCGCGACGCCAGCAGGCGGTATCCTTTACGGCCGTTACCGGCCAGCAGGACCGCGTCGAACAGGAGATCACCGAGATCGGCGGCGCCGTGCGCACGGCGCTTTCGGTCGAGCCGCGCGACGGACGGCTTTGTGTGTTCATGCCGCCGGTCGAGGCGCTGGAGGACTATCTCGAACTGGTGGCGGCGGCTGAGAACGCGGCAAGGGCGATCGGCCTGCCGGTGCACATCGAGGGCTACGGCCCGCCGCACGATCCGCGCCTCAACGTCATCCGTGTCGCACCCGATCCCGGCGTCATCGAGGTCAATATCCACCCCGCCGCGAATTGGCAGGATTGCGTGGCGACGACCACGGCGATCTACGAAGAGGCGCGGCAGACGCGGCTTGGCGCCGACAAGTTCATGATCGACGGCCGCCACACCGGCACCGGCGGCGGCAACCACGTCGTCGTCGGCGGCGCCACGCCCAATGACAGTCCGTTCCTGCGCCGCCCCGACCTGTTGAAGAGCCTGGTGCTGCAATGGCAGCGACATCCGTCGCTGTCCTACCTTTTCTCCGGCCTGTTCATCGGCCCGACCAGCCAGGCGCCGCGCTTCGACGAGGCGCGCCACGATTCGCTCTACGAACTCGAAATCGCGATGGCGCAGGTGCCACATCCGGACAAGGGCGCGGCACCCCTGCCGTGGCTGGTCGACCGGCTGTTCCGCAACCTTCTGACCGACGTGACGGGCAATACGCATCGCTCGGAAATCTGCATCGACAAATTGTTTTCGCCGGACGGGCCGACCGGCCGGCTCGGGCTGGTCGAATTCCGCGGCTTCGAGATGCCGCCCAACGCGCGCATGAGCCTGGCGCAGCAATTGCTGGTGCGCGCCATCATCGCCCGGGCCTGGAAGAACCCGCTCGACGGCCGCTTCGTGCGCTGGGGCACCTCGCTGCACGACCGTTTCATGCTGCCGCATTATGTCTGGGCGGATTTTCTCGACGTGCTGGACGACCTCAAGCTGAACGGCTTTGCGTTCCGTCCGGAATGGTTCGACGCCCAGCTCGAATTCCGCTTCCCGTTCTGCGGCGAGGTCCAGCATGCCGGCGTCAAGCTGGAGCTCAGGCAGGCGCTCGAGCCGTGGCACGTGATGGGCGAGCAAGGCGCGATCGGCGGCACCGTGCGCTTTGTCGATTCCTCCGTCGAAAGGCTGCAGGTGAAGACCGAGGGGCTCAACCCGGAGCGTCACGCCGTCGTCTGCAACGGCCGCGTCGTGCCGATGAAGGTGACCGACAACCGCGAGATCGCGGTGGCCGGCGTGCGCTTCAAGGCCTGGCAGCCGGCGTCGGGCCTGCATCCGGCGCTGCCGGTCAACACCCCGCTGGTCTTCGACATCTATGACCGCTGGTCGGGCCGCGCGGTCGGCGGCTGCGTCTATCATGTGGCACATCCCGGTGGGCGCAGCTACGACACGTTCCCGGTCAATGGCAACGAAGCGGAGGCGCGGCGGCTCGCCCGCTTCGAGCCGCGTGGCCATACGCCGTCCAGCTATGTGCTGCGCAACGAAGAAGCCTCTGAAGATTTCCCGATGACCCTTGACCTTCGGCGGCCGCAAAGACTCTGATCAGCCATGGCGAAGGGGAATCACAAAAGGCTGCGCAGGAAGCCGCAGGCCCACAGTCTGCTGGAGCACTATCAGCCGATCGACGGCGTCGTCGACGAGATGGTCGATGCGTCAGGCAATCCGCGGCCGGCGTGGCGGCACTTCATCGAGGCGCTGGAGGACCTGGGGCCGGAAAAGCTTGCCCAGCGCTTCGCCCGCGCCGACCAGTACCTGCGCGATGCCGGCGTCTATTACCGCGTCTATGACAAGGCCGGCGCCAACGAGCGGGAATGGCCGCTGGCGCATGTGCCGTTGCTGATCGAGGAGCAGGAATGGGCTGACATCAGCGCCGGCCTGGTCCAGCGCGCCGATCTGTTCGAGGAGACCATCGCCGACATTTACGGTCCGAACCGGCTGGTCGAGAAAGGCATTCTGCCGGCCGGATTGATCGCGGCCAGCCCGGAATATTTGCGGCCGGTCGTCGGCACCAGGCCGGCCAGCGGCCATTTCCTGCATTTCTGCGCCTTCGAGCTCGGTCGTGGCCCGGACGGCCGCTGGTGGGTGCTTGGCGACCGCACACAGGCGCCGTCGGGCGCCGGCTTTGCGCTGGAAAACCGCGTCGCCACCACGAGGGCGCTGTCCGACATCTACGGCGAGATGCATGTGCACCGCCTGGCCGGCTTCTTCCGTCGCTTCCGCGACGCGCTGATCGGCATGGCCAAGCAAGCCGGCGGCCGTGTCGCCATCCTGACGCCGGGACCGCTGAACGAAACCTATTACGAACATGCCTATATCGCCCGCTATCTCGGCATCATGCTGCTCGAGGGCGAGGACCTGACCGTCTCGGGCGGCAGGCTGATGGTGCGCACGGTTTCGGGGCTGATGCCGGTGAGCGTCTTGTGGCGGCGGCTCGACGCCGCCTTCGCCGATCCGCTTGAATTGCGGCCGGACTCGCAGATCGGCACGCCGGGGCTGGTCGAAGCGGTCCGGCAGGGGGCGGTTTCGGCCGTCAATGCATTGGGCTCCGGCCTGATGGAGACGCGCGCGCTGCTCGCCTTCCTGCCGAAGATTTCGCGCGCCCTGCGCAATGAGGAACTGCTGCTGCCGACGGTCGCGACATGGTGGTGCGGGCAGGAGACGGAGCGTGAGCATGTGCTCGCCAATATCGATAGCATGGTGATCGGCCCGGCGCTGTCGACGCGGCTTGCCTTCGAGGACGACGGCTCGACCAAGCTCGGGTCAGCGCTGTCGGTCGAGGAACGGGCCGAACTCGTCGCCAGGATCGAACGGGACGGCGGCGACTTCGTCGGCCAGGAAGCGGTGACGCTGTCGACCACGCCTGTCTATGTCGGCGGCTGGCTGGAGCCGCGGCCGGCAAGCCTGCGCGTCTATCTGGCGCGGACGCCGGAAGGCTGGACGGTGATGCCGGGCGGCTTTGCCCGTGTCGGCTTCTCGCTCGACCCGACCGCCATCGCCATGCAGCGCGGCGGCCAGGCGGCGGATGTCTGGGTGGTCAGCGACAGGCCGGTCGAGCGCGAGACGCTGCTGCCGCAGGAGCACGACAGCTTCACCCGAACCTTGCCCGGCAGCCTGCCCAGCCGCGCGGCTGAGAACCTGACATGGCTCGGCCGCTATATCGAGCGGTCGGAAGACACGGTGCGCATCCTGCGCGCCTACCATGTGCGGCTGGCCGAGACATCCGATCCCGAGATGCCGCTGCTCGCCGATATCAGCGACTATCTCGCGCCGTTCGGCATCGACGTCGAGACGGCAATCCCATTGGGGCTCATCGGCACGCTGGACAGCGCCGTTTACAGCGCCGGGCAGATCCGTGACCGCTTCTCGCCCGATGGCTGGCTGGCATTGAAGGATCTGTCGAAGACCATCCATCAATTTGCCGCGACAGTGGCGCCGGGCGACGACGCGACAAGGGCAATGACGGTCATCCTGCGCAAGCTGGCCGGGTTTTCCGGCCTGCTGCACGAGAACATGTACCGCTTTGCCGGCTGGCGTTTCCTGGAAATCGGCCGCAGGCTCGAACGCGGCATCCAGATAGCCCGCACGCTCGCCCGGCTGACCAGAGCCCAGGCGCCGGAAGGTGCGCTCGACATGATGCTGGAGATCGGCGACAGCGTCATGACCCACCGTCGGCAATATCCGGTGCAGGCGGGACGGCGCACGGTGGTCGACCTTTTGGCGCTCGATCCGCTCAACCCGCGCTCAATCCTTTTCCAGCTCGAACGGCTGAAGGCCGAAATCGCGCTGCTGCCCGCTGTCGGCGCTGAAGGCCATATGTCGCCGGCGGCCAAGGAAATCCTGCAGCTCAACACGTCGATCGCCATCAAGGAGCCCTCGGACATGACGGCCAAGGCCCTCGGCGATCTCGCCAATGAAATCGGCGGGCTCTACAACAGCCTCGCCAAAGCCTATTTCGGGTAGAGACAGCATGCTCTACGACATCAGGCTTCACCTGCGTTACGACTATGATGCGGCGGTCGGCGGCGGCCGCCATCAGGTGCGCGTGCTGCCGCCGACCATCCCTGGCGTGCAGCGCGTCATCGCCGCTTCACTGTCTTTTGTGCCGGCGCCCAGCGAACGTTCCGACTTTTCCGACTTTTTCGGCAACAGTGTCACCTCGATCGCCTTTCGTGACGCGCATGATGCGCTCGACATCAGGATGAGCGCGCGTATTTCAGTGTCGCGGCCCGAACCCGGGCTCGACGTATCGCCGGACATACGCCGGCTGAGGGAAGAACTCGGCGCAGTGCACTCGCTGGCGCCGGCTTCGCCGCATCACTTTCTGGCCGCCAGCGATCATGCCGGCATCGACGCGGCAATCACTGCCTATGCGAAAGGCAGTGCCGGCAGTTCGACAGTCGGCACGGCCATGGCTCTGTGCAACCGCATTCACCGCGATTTCACCTATGACGGCGAGGCGACCACCGTGCAGACGCGGGCCAGCGACGCCTTTGGCCTGAAGCGCGGCGTCTGCCAGGATTTTTCCCACATCATGATCGCCGGCCTGCGCGGCCTCGGTATTCCCGCGGGCTATGTCAGCGGGTTCCTGCGCACCATCCCGCCGCGCGGGAAGCCGCGGCTCGAAGGCGCCGACGCCATGCACGCCTGGGTCAAGGTGTGGTGCGGGCGCGATGCCGGCTGGCAGGAATTCGATCCGACCAATGGCATGCGGGCAAGCAACGACCATATCACGGTCGGCTACGGCCGCGACTACTCCGATGTGGCGCCGATCGTCGGCGTGCTGAAAACCACTGGTGGACAGGCCGGCGAGCAGGCGGTCGACGTCATTCCGGTCGTGCTCGAAAAGGCGTGACGACGCACGTCTTCGTTGCACGGCGACGTCGATAGGCTGTTCTGGAACCAAGAGATCAAGAGGCGTTGGAACCCGCAGCCGGCAAGCGGCTTATCTACGGAAATTCCGTGGAGAGGACATGCTGGACAAATCCGGATCGTCGTCTGGCCGATCGGCTGTGAGGAAAGCTGCACCAAAAAACGGGGTGCCGCAGAACGGAGGGCTGGAGAACGGCGCGCAAGCCTCGGCCGTTCGGGCCTCGCTCAACTATGTCACCGACACTGAACCCGGTATTCGCCGGCTGCGTTCGGGCAAGGGGTTCTCGTACAAAGGACCCGACGGGCGGATTGTCGACGGGGAGGCGCTGGCACGCATCAAGGCGCTCGCCATTCCACCGGCCTGGACGGATGTGTGGATCTCGCCGGATGCCGACGGTCACATCCAGGCGACCGGTCGGGACCAGCGCGGCCGCAAACAATACCGCTATCACCCGCACTGGGCGGAGGAGCGTGACGGCGTCAAATATTCGAGCCTGATCGCCTTCGCCGAAAGCCTGCCCGAACTGCGGCGGCAGATCGACGTCGATTTGCGCCGTCACGGCCTGCCGCTGGAACGCGTCGTTGCGGCTATCGTCTGGCTGCTCGACAACACGATGATCCGTGTCGGCAATGCCGCCTATGCCCGCTACAACAGGAGTTTTGGGCTGACCACGCTGCGTGACCGCCATGTCGACATCAAGGGCTCGAGCCTGCGTTTTGCCTTCATCGGTAAATCCGGCAAGGAATGGAGATTGAAGCTTGTCGATCGCCGGATTGCCAAGGTCGTGCGCGGAGCGCAGGACCTGCCGGGCCAAAAACTGTTCCAGTATCTCGACGAGGACGGAAACAGGCATCCGGTGCGCTCAGACGACGTCAACCGCTATATCAGGGAGAACGCCGGAGCGGAGTTCAGCTCCAAGCACTTCAGAACCTGGGGTGGCACCATCCATGCGGCGTCGCTGTTTGCGCAAACCGAGCGTCCGGAAAGCCAGGCGCAGCAAAAGCGGGTGATGAACAATGTCATCGACAAGGTTGCCGAGCGGCTCGGCAATACGCGCGCGGTTTGTCGCCAATGCTACATCCATCCGGAAGTGTTCCGCGCCTGGTCCGAAGGACGGCTGCTGGACGAAATGGCGGATGCCAACAAAGGCAAGCGCTCGATCGCTGGGCTCGACGACGAGGAGGCCTTGGTCTTGAGATGGCTGAAGGCGAGGGAATGACGCCGGACGGAGCGTATTTTTTTGTCGACGCCATGTCGGCATCGGTCCTAGTGTTTCGTCCTTTGACAGAGAAAAGGACGACCCATGCTCTACGCGATCCTCTGCTATGCCTCTGAAGACGTCGTCTGCTCCTGGAGCAAGGAGCAGGACGACGCGGTCATGGAAAAGCTTATCGGTGTGCAGGAAAAATATGCCCAGGCGGGCCGGCTTGGCCCGGTGGCGCGGCTCTTGCCGACGACCGCGGCGACGACGCTGAGGAAGGTCAAGGGCGAATCGATCGTCATCGACGGCCCGTTTGCCGAAACCAAGGAACAGTTCCTCGGCTTCTACACGCTCGAATGCGCCGACCTCGATGAGGCCGTCGACTTCGCGCGCGAGCTTTCCGAGGTCAACCCGAGCGGCGGCTCCTATGAAATCCGGCCGGTCTCGCTCTTCAATCCCGCCAAGGTTTCCGCATGACCGAACTCGCCTGGATCAGCACAGCAATCAGCACCGCTCGCCCGCAGGTGATGGGGGCATTGCTGCGCTACTTCCGCGACCTCGACGCGGCCGAGGAAGCATTCCAGGACGCCTGCCTGAGGGCACTGAACAACTGGCCGAAAAACGGTCCTCCGCGCGATCCGGCAGCCTGGCTGATCTTCGTCGGCCGCAACAGCGGCATCGATGCGGTGCGCAAGCGCGCCAAGCAGGCGCCGCTGCCGGAGGAGGACCAGATCTCCGATCTGGAGGATGCCGAGAGCGACGTCGCCGAGCGGCTGGACGGGGCGCATTACCGCGACGATATTTTGCGGCTGCTGTTTATCTGCTGCCATCCCGACCTGCCGGCCACACAGCAGATCGCGGTGGCGTTGCGCATCGTCTCCGGCCTGACGGTCAAGCAGATCGCCCGCGCCTTCCTCGTCGGTGAAAGCGCAATGGAGCAGCGTATCACGCGCGCCAAGGCGCGTATCGCCGATGCCGGGGTGCCGTTCGAGACGCCGGGAGCGGTCGAGCGCTCCGAACGGCTCGCCGCCGTCGCCGCCATGGTCTACTTGATCTTCAACGAAGGCTATTCCAGCAACAGCGGCGAGGCTTCGGCGCGTGCGCCGCTTTGCGAAGAGGCGATCCGGCTGGCCCGGCTGCTGCTCAGGCTGTTCCAGACCGAGCCGGAGATCATGGGGCTGACGGCGCTGGTGCTGCTGCAGCATGCACGTGCGCCTGCTCGCTTCGATGAGAACGGCGAGATCGTGCTGCTCGAAGACCAGGACCGTAGCCTGTGGAGCCGCAAGATGATCGATGAAGGCCTGGCGCTGGTCGATAAGGCGTTGCGCCATCGCAAGCCCGGTCCCTACCAGGTGCAAGCGGCGATCGCCGCACTGCATGCAAGGGCGGAAAAGCCCGAGGATACGGACTGGAACGAGATCGACCTGCTGTACGGCCTGCTCGAGCAGATGCAGCCGTCGCCGGTGGTGACGCTCAACCGCGCCGTCGCGGTCTCCAAGGTGCGTGGACCGGAAGCCGCACTCGCCATGATCGAGCCGCTGGAGGGAAGGCTTTCCGGCTATTTCCATTTCTTCGGCCTCAAGGGCGGACTGCTGATGCAGCTTGGCCGCGGCGAGGAGGCGCGCGTCGCTTTCGACCGCGCCATCGCGCTTGCCAACACGGCCGCCGAAGCAGCGCATATCCGCATGCACATCGACCGGCTGATGAAAGAAAGCGCCGTGCGGGAAACCGCCAAGACGGCACACTGATTCGCTCTATCTGGCTGGTTCAACAGTCGGACGCCGGCTTGGACCATGCCGGGGTGGCGATTTCTCCCTGAAACGCGTAATGCCACGCCATGACAGCGCCTGGTATGCCGACCGGCAGGGAACCGGTATGGCGAAAAGCTTGGACCGACGCCATATGAGCGACGGGATCTGAAAGGGACGAAACGAAATGACGATTGCGAAGGAAACGGCCGGGCTTCTGGCGAAACTGGGCGTTGCCGAGGGCGCGCTTACGGGCGGCGACCTCATCGTGCGCAGCCCGGTGACCGGCGAGCAGATCGCCGCGCTGAAGACCATCTCGCCGGCCGATGCGGCAACCACCATCGACAAGGCCCACAAGGCTTTCCTGGCGTGGCGGCAGGTGCCAGCTCCCAAGCGTGGCGAGCTGGTGCGGCTGCTCGGCGATGAATTGCGCATTCACAAGACCGAGCTTGGCCGGTTGGTATCGATCGAGGTCGGCAAGATCCCGTCAGAGGGTCTTGGCGAAGTGCAGGAGATGATCGACATCTGCGATTTCGCCGTCGGTCTTTCCCGGCAATTGTACGGCCTGACCATCGCCACCGAGCGTCCCGGCCATCGCATGATGGAAACCTGGCATCCGCTCGGCGTCGTCGGCGTCATTTCGGCCTTCAACTTTCCGGTGGCGGTATGGTCGTGGAACGCGGCACTTGCGCTGGTCTGCGGCGACGCGGTGGTGTGGAAACCGTCCGAGAAGACGCCGCTGACGGCGCTCGCCTGCGAAGCGATTTTTGCACGCGCGGTAAAGCGTTTTGGCACGGACGCGCCGCAGGGCCTGGCGCCGGTGCTGATCGGCGATCGCGCCGTCGGCGAGATCCTGGTCGATCATCCCAGGGTGCCGCTGGTCTCGGCCACCGGCTCGACACGCATGGGCAGGGATGTCGGCCCACGGCTGGCGAAGCGCTTTGCCCGTGCGGTGCTGGAGCTCGGCGGCAACAATGCCGGCATCGTCTGCCCGACGGCCGATCTCGACATGGCGCTCCGCGCTATCGCCTTCGGCGCCATGGGCACGGCCGGCCAGCGCTGCACGACGCTCAGGCGCCTGTTCGTGCATGAGAGCGTCTATGACCAGCTCGTTCCGCGCCTGAAGAAGGCTTATGAGAGCGTCTCGGTCGGCAATCCGCTGGAGACAAGCGCTCTGGTTGGCCCGCTGATCGACAAGGCTGCCTACGAGAATATGCAGAAGGCGCTGGAGGAGGCGGCTTCGCATGGCGGTAAGATAACCGGCGGAATGCGGGTCGAGAACGGTCACCCCGAGGCCTACTATGTGCGTCCGGCGCTGGTCGAAATGCCGCGGCAGGTTTCGCCGGTGACGGAGGAGACCTTCGCGCCGATTCTCTATGTGTTGAAATATTCCGATTTCGATGCCGTGCTCGACGAGCACAATGCGGTGGGAGCGGGGCTGTCGTCGTCGATCTTCACCCGCGACCTGCAGGAATCCGAGCGCTTCATTGGCGTCGACGGATCGGACTGCGGCATCGCCAACGTCAATATAGGCACGTCAGGGGCCGAGATCGGCGGTGCCTTCGGTGGCGAGAAGGAGACCGGCGGCGGCCGCGAGTCGGGGTCCGATGCCTGGAAGGCCTATATGCGGCGCGCCACCAATACGGTGAATTATTCCAAGGCGCTGCCGCTTGCGCAGGGCGTGTCGTTCGACATCGATTGAAAAGCCAGACCTCCGTCGCGGCGGCGCCAAGGCTGCCACGACGGCGGTCGGCTCGCGGTTCAGCTGGTTTCGGAAGTTACAACACAATTGTCGAAGGCTGCATCGATGATGGCGAGCTTGACCGCCTGGGCGGTCATGTATTCCTGATAGAACTCGCTCGACACCCACATGACCGAGTGACCGCGCTGGCCCAGCCAGCCGATGCTGCCGAGTTCCTCGGCATCGCGCAATTTGCGTGACAGGTGAGTGCGGGAAAGCTTGAGCCAGTTCGCGAAATCCCCGATTGAGACGACACCGGTCGGGATTCGGTCCAGGTCGGCATGCTCGGGGTCGACGCCGGACATCAGCCAATCCATGACGATGCCGCCATTGTCGAGCCAGGTGAACAAGGAAAAAGTCTGTCTTGGCTCGCGCACCGCATGCGACGAAAGCAGTCCGTCGGCCACCAGTGGCTGCAGTTTGGCGAGTATGTCCGGTTGTGCGACGAATGCAGCCAGTCGAGATCCACCATCCAGGCTGTCCAGCGTTTTCAGATGAGCCATGACCCAGCCGGCAACCGTCTCCAGAGTGCCCGCGGTCGGCTGAAACGGGCGGATGCGCCCATATTTAATCGGCAGATGCCGGATGAAACCGTAATGCAGCATCTCCTTCAGGAAGGCATCGGCGGTGTTGCGGCTGGCCACCGAATGCCGGCAGATGTCGTCCATGAACCGTGCGGACGTAAGTCCCTTGCGATGATCGTCCGCCTCTCGATTGAAATACAAGCCAAGGCCGATATGGGCCATCAGCCAACGCTGTTGCGTGGCGAATACGGAAGCCAGCCGCGGGTTCGCTTCATAGGTCTGGAGAAGCGTCCGCGACTGAGCCTGGACATGACGACGCAGTGCCGGATGGCTGGCAATGTCTTCAGAAACCAGCGCCATCCCCGCCGAGCCCAACCAAATTTGCAACTGGAAAATGCCGATCACAATTTCAGCCTTCGCGGGTCGTGTCCAGAGCCGGCGCATTAGGATACGAGCTGAATCCCGCCGGCTAGTGGGCTGAATTCCGCGACTTGATCGCCGAGGCCCCTGATTTCGCTGCAGAGGGCTAGCCCGCTCGAACCCACCAACGATGACTTCGCCTGTCCAGCCCGTGCTCCCGCCGATGGCGACGCGGAACCAACACAAGCTTTGCTCGTTGAAGAACGCTGATTGGACTGAGACAGTGAGGGACTACAAAATGGAGAATGGCCTTTTCGCCACGCCGCCTGCAGCTTTCCGGCAAACAGAGTCGGTCTGGCCGCGGGCGCTCAAGTGGCTGTTGCGCCGGGTGCGCAGCGCCTCCGATAGCTCGGGAACCATGTTGAAGCCAATCCTCTCCGGACCCGAGGATGATAGCGGGCCTACTCCGCCTCGACGCGCTTGAGGCTGACCGCGCTGCGATCTTGACGCCAAAATGACCGCTCACATATCCTTTTAGGGCCGCGCCGCAGCCGACAACCATGACCGCTTCTAAGGCCTGCCACGGCGGCGTATCCGCCTGATGCAGCAGGCGAGAGCGGCAGTGCCGCGTAACGGCGGGAACCATCGGGCATGCTTGGCTATTAGATACAGGCGGCTGCTGGTCTGCCGGGCCAGGAGCCATTGCTATGATCATTAATCCCCCACCGGAAAGCGCGATCCCGGCATCCGTTCCGTCGGTCGATCCAAAAGCCGCCCCGACGCTTCGCAATGCCGAAGCGGAGGTCTTTTATATCGAAGCGATCCGCGAACTTGTCGCGACCGGCATCCCCTTTCTCGTCGCCGGCACCTATGCCGTAAGCGCCTATACCGGGATCATCCGCCAGACCAAGGATCTCGACATTTTCTGCAAGGCCGGCGACTGCCCGCGCATCCTCGCCCATTTCAAGCAGATCGGCTACGCCGTCGTGGTCGAGGACGACCGGTGGCTCGGTAAAGTGTTCAAGGGCACGCATTTTTTCGACGTCATTTTCGCCTCGATGAACGGCACAATGCCTGTCGACGACCAGTGGCTGGAGCACGCCCGTCAGGGCGAATTGCTGGGCAGCCAGGTGCGGATCATCGGGCCCACCGAGCTTATCTGGTCCAAAAGTTTCATCCAGGACCGCGGTCGCCACGATGGGGCCGACATCGCGCACACCATCCTCAAGGCCCACGACCAGATCGACTGGCAAAGGCTGCTTTCCTACATGGAAGTTCATTGGGAAGTTCTGCTGATGCATCTCTTGAACTTCCGATGGATCTATCCGACGGAGCGGGGCCGCGTGCCCGCCTGGCTGCTCGACGAGCTGCTTGACCGGCTGGCCAAGCAGCGCGAATTGCCACCTTCCCGGATGAAAATCTGCCGTGGGCGCATGCTTTCACGAACTGACTATGAGATCGACGTCAACGACTGGGGTTTTGCCGACGTCGGCGGTGAAGGAGAACATAGCAATGGCTAACGAGCTCGAAACTGCTTCGCCGAAGGCGGAAAACGGCAGCGCACTCAAAGTCGCCGCCGTTGGCGATCTGCATGTCGGCAAGGAGGACCAGGCCTCGTACCGCGATCTTTTCGGCGAGATGTCGCGTGCAGCCCAGGTTCTCGTGCTGACGGGCGACCTTACCAACCTCGGCAAGCCTCGGGAGGCCGAAATCCTTGCCGAGGAACTGCGTGCCTGCACGATCCCGGTCGTCGCCGTACTTGGCAACCACGACTATGAGTCAGGCGCCGTCGAGCAGGTCACCGACATTCTGCGCCAGGCGGGCGTTCACCTGCTCGACGGCGAGGCGACGGAGATTCACGAGGTCGGGTTCGTCGGGGTCAAGGGTTTCGTTGGCGGTTTTGGATCGCGCATGCTCGGCTCCTTCGGCGAACCGGCCATCAAGTCGATGGTGGCGGAAAGCGTGAACGAAGCGATGCGGCTTGAAAACGCAATGCGGCAGGTCCGCGCCAAACGCACGCTTGTCGTTCTGCACTACGCGCCTGTCGTCGAGACGGTCGAAGGCGAGCCGCTGGAGATCTTCCCGTTTCTCGGTTCGTCACGCCTGGCCGAGACAATAGACCGGTTCCAGGTCAGCGCGGTGGTGCATGGCCATGCGCATCGCGGCGCCTACGAGGGCCGCACCCCGGGCGGGGCGTCGGTCTATAACGTTGCCATGCATGTCGCCAAGCCGACCGGCCGCCCCTACGCTGTGCTCGAAATCTAATAGGCTAGATGTTGAACGCCCGCTTCGGCGGAATATCGTTTTCATCCGGATTGGGAATGGGGTCCTCGTCGGGGAGCCTGTCGGGGTCCGGCTCACGCACGGGCTTGGGATCGGGGATGGGAGGCGGCGGCACCGGGGTCGGCATTGGCTCGGGTGTGGGAATAGTGGCCATCGTGATCATCTCCTCTTGGCGCAGAACAACGCAATGGGTCAGCTGGTTCCCGCCTTCTGGTCAGCCCATCTCCGGATTCGCCTGTCTGCTGCCCGACTTGCTTGATCGCAGCAGCAGAGCAAGCGGAACGAGCAGGGCGGTTGCCACCGCGCAGTAGCGGAAGACATCGACATAGGCGAGCAGCGTGGCCTGGCGGGCGATCAACTGGCCAAGCCAGCCGATCGCCTGCTGCTTCGCCTCGACCATCGGCGAACCCTGGGCGACGAAATGCTCGGTCGCCTGCCGAAGCGCCTGCTGATAGGCGGGCGACGACTGCACGGTGTGGCCGACCAGATTCGATTGATGGATCTGGGAGCTTTGCGCAATGACGGTGTTGGACAGCGAGACGCCGATGCTGCCGCCGATATTGCGTGCAACGTTGATCAGCGCCGATGCCTGGTTGGTCTTCTGCGGGGGCAGGCCGACATAGGCCGCGGTCGAGATGGGAATGAACAGGAACGGCAGCCCGACCATCAGGAAAACACGGGCAAAGGCAAAGAAGCGGAAGCTGGCGTCCGGGGTGAGCGAGGTCATATGCCAGAGGGCCACTGCGACCACCGACATGCCCATCATGATCAGGTATTTGGGCTGCACGATGCTGCCTACAAATCCGGACACCGGCATCAAGATCAGCATGGCGATGCCGCCCGGCATCATCGAAAGGCCCGAGAGCGTCGCGGTGTAGGCAAATGTCGTCTGCTGCAGCTGCGGCACGATCTGGGTGGTGCTGAACAGGATAGCACCGACCGCCATCATGACCAGGAAGGCCGTGCCGAACTGGCGCGTGAACAACAGACGCATGTCGACGACCGGATCGCTGCGACTGAGCTCCCATGGGATAAGCAGCAGGAACGCGATCGCGGAAATCACTGCGAAAGTGGTGATGAAATCCGAGGCGAACCAATCGTAGCGCTGGCCCCGGTCGAGAAAAATCTCCAGGCACCCCAAGGCCGTCGCCACAAGGACGAACCCGATCCCGTCGATCTTCAGGCCGCCCTTCAGCCGTTCCTTGCGTTCGCGTTCGAGTACGTCCGGTTCGACCAACAGCCATTGCACCAGGGCCAGCGACAGGATGCCGAACGGCACGTTGATGAAGAAGATCCAGTGCCAGGAGAAATGGTCGGTCAGCCAGCCGCCGATCGTCGGCCCGACCGTCGGTGCGACGATGACGGCAATGCCGTAAAGCGCGAAGGCCTGCGAGCGCTTTTCAGGCGGAAAGGTGTCGGCAAGGATCGATTGCTCGCTTGGCGCCATGCCGCCGCCGCCGAGGCCCTGAAGGACCCTGAACAGGATGAGCAGTTCCAGGTTGGGCGCCAGTCCGCACAGCAGCGACGCGACGGTGAAGGTCGCAACGCAGAGCATGTAGTAGCGCTTGCGGCCGATGACGCTTGCCAGCCAGCCGCTGACCGGAATGATCACCGAGTTGGCAACGAGATAGGTGGTAATGACCCAGGTGCTTTCGTCCATTCCGGCCGCCAGGCTGCCGGCGATGTTGCGCAGGGCGACATTGGCGATCGAGGTGTCGAGCACCAGCATGAAAGTGGCGATGGAGACGACGACGGCGATGAGCCACGGATTGTGCGTCCCGGCGGCGGATCGGCTTTCACCCTGATTTCTGGCGGTTTCGCCGCTCATCGCACCTTGACCGTCGGCACCACCGACAGGCCCGGCCCGAGAAGCACATCCGGCGGCTTGTCGAAGACGATCTTGACCGGCACGCGCTGCACCACCTTGACGAAATTGCCGGTGGCATTTTCGGCCGGCAGGAGGCTGAAGGCGGTGCCGCTGC
Organism: Mesorhizobium sp. M1227; assembly: GCF_040318315.1. NCBI lineage: Bacteria > Pseudomonadati > Pseudomonadota > Alphaproteobacteria > Hyphomicrobiales > Phyllobacteriaceae > Mesorhizobium > Mesorhizobium sp. M1227. Next base: position 24,125 of record NZ_JAMYLZ010000007.1, on the reverse strand, counting down.
CGGCCTGGATACTGTCGACGCGGCCATGGAAGGACTTGTCCGGGTAGGCGTCGATGTCGATGTCGACCGGCTGTCCCTGCCGCATCAGATCGAGCTGCGTCTCCTTGAAATTGGCCTTCACCCAGACCTCGTCGGGAACGAACATCATCAATACCTGGCCAGGTTGGGCGTAGGTGCCGTTAGCCGCAGAAATGCTCGTTGCCCGCCCGGCTGCGGGTGCTGTGATAGTCGTGCGTGACAGCGTCGTGCGGGCTTGCTCCTGGCTGGCCTTGGCCTGCTCGAGCTGCGCCTCGGCACTCCTGGCCTGTGCCTGCAAGACCGAAACCTGGCTTTTTGCCGAGGCGACATTGGCCTCGGCGCTGTCCAGCGCAGCCTGGTCCTGACGCAACGTCGATGCCGCCTGCTGCGCCTGCTGCTGCGTTGCCGTGCCCCTGGCCAGGAGTTCGCGATTGCGTTGATCCTCGGCCTTGGCGAAATCCAGCGCTGCCTTGGCCTGTGCAACCTGCCTCTGGGCAGCGTTTACCTTTGCTTTTTGAGCCTCGATCTGCGCGGCGACATTGACGATTTCGGCCTCGGCCGGGGCGACGCCGGCGTCGGCCTGCTTCAGGTTTGCCTGATAGTCGCTGTCGTCGATACGCAGGAGGACATCGCCCGCCTGTACGTGCTGATTGTCGGTAACCGCCAGCTCGGTAATGCGGCCGGCTATTTGCGCACCGATCGTCACTATGCGCGCATCTATGAAGGCGTCGTCGGTCGATTCGTACTGGCGAGCGTTCAGCCACCAGATCGCGATGCCTGCCACGACGAGCAACAGCGCAAGCGCGATGGCTGCGGCCGCATAGGGATGGCGCCTGAGAAAGCCGAGCAGACCGGCCTTTCGTTGCGAGGCATTCCCGTCGGGTTTTTCCTGCCGGGGCTCTGCCGATCGCTCACGAGATTCTCGAACAGGGGCCGGTTGCTGCCGGGTTTCATTTACAGGCTCGACGTCTTGCTCGACGCGTTGAGGCTTCGTGTCCAACGGAATTGCTTTCAAGATTGATATTGCAGCCGCCGAAGCGGACGCAAAGCCAAACGGCAAGCTTCCGCAAAAGTTCCTGTCCGGAAACGGGTTCGGTTAACGGGTCGACATCGAACACAGGCGGGGGCGCGTCGGAATTCGAGCGCCGCTTCACCGGGCAGGTGATCCGTACGCCTCATGTTGCGGCGGTCCGGCCTTGTCAGCGCTCCATGGCGCGATAATTGCTCATATAGGCGTGGGCGAATTCACCTGTCGACAGGAGCCGACCATGAAACATCAAACACTCGACCAACTGCAGGCCGTCGCGGAAGTTGAGTCCTTCGCGGCGTATCCGGCGATGACTCGAACCCAGCGGATTGAACGTTGGGCGGAACTTCTCGAACAAAACCCGACGCGATGCCTTGGGGCGCTTCCAGGCACCGAATATATGAACAGGGAAGCGCGCGACAGATCGCGTGGCGCTGGGACGCCGCTCACTGTCGCCTTCGAGGATCCGGTTCTGCGTGCCATGGGCCTCAGCGATGATACCTATGGTGAGGCAAAGCGCTTCTTCGAACTGAGCGACCGGCAGTTGCACCAAATCGTCTGCCATTGCCATGTCGGCGCTACGATGCAAGCGAGATGGGCCGCTGCCAGGGTGCGCGGGATAGTTCGCGGCAACAGATTTGTTGCCTGGATGAAGGGCTTGATCGTGCATTGAGGCGGTACGAGGAACGGCGGAACACGCGTTCTTTCCGCGCCGTGGAGAGCGCTTCCGAACTTGGAAGGGCTCGTGCGCCGTCGGGCCGCGCAGATTGTGAAACTCCTTGACGCTTGGCTGCGCCTTGTCGCGGCCATGCGTCCGTCTTTGATGTGAGAATTTGAGCTGGCCCGCCACAGGTGAGAGCCTTCGTCTGACCGGTGGTCGAGCGCCGTCCAGGCCTGCCTGCGCGGCTACTAACGACGAATGATCCTGCGATCGGGGAAGATCCTGCGACCTGGCTAAACTAGCGATCGATTTCTCCGAACACGATGTCGAGCGAGCCGATGATCGCGGCAACATCGGCGATCATATGGCCTCGGGACAGGAAATCCATCGCTTGCAGGTGGGCGAAGGAAGGTGCGCGGATCTTGCATCGGTAGGGAACGTTGCCCCCGTCCGACACGAGGTAGACGCCGAATTCACCCTTCGGCGCCTCGACGGCGGCATAGACTTCACCGCTCGGCACGCGAATGCCTTCGGTATAAAGTTTGAAGTGGTGGATCGTCGCTTCCATCGAGCGCTTCATCGTGGCACGCGGCGGCGGCGTGATCTTGTGGCTCGGAATCGCGACCGGTCCCTGGCCTTCTGGTGAGCGCAACTTTTCCAGACATTGCCGCATGATCCGGACCGACTGGCGCATTTCCTCCATGCGGACGAGATAGCGGTCGTAGCAGTCGCCATGCTTGCCGACTGGGATATCGAAATCCATCTCCGAATAGCATTCGTATGGCTGCGCCTTGCGCAGGTCCCAGGACGCGCCCGATCCGCGCACCATCACGCCGGAAAAGCCCCAGGCCCAGGCATCATCGAGGCCGATCACCCCGACATCGACATTGCGCTGCTTGAAGATGCGGTTCTCGGTCAACAGCTCTTCGAGATTGTCGCAGACCTTGAGGAACGGATCACAGAACTTCCAGATGTCGTCTAGGAGTTCCGGCGGCAGATCCTGATGCACGCCGCCGACCCTGAAATAATTCGCGTGCATGCGGGCGCCGGACGCGCGCTCATAAAAGACCATCAGCTTCTCGCGCTCGGCGAAACCCCAGAGCGGCGGCGTCAGCGCGCCGATGTCCATGGCTTGCGTGGTGACGTTGAGGAGGTGCGATAACAGCCGGCCTATTTCGCAGAAAAGCACGCGGATGAGCTGTCCGCGTTTCGGAACCGATATTTCGAGGAGCTTCTCGGCGGCGAGACAGAATGCATGCTCCTGGTTCATCGGCGCGACGTAGTCGAGCCGGTCGAAATAGGGCAAGGCCTGCAGGTAGTTCTTGTACTCGATGAGCTTTTCGGTGCCGCGATGCAGCAGGCCGATATGGGGATCGGCGCGTTCCACGATCTCGCCGTCGAGTTCGAGCACCAGCCGCAGGACGCCGTGAGCGGAGGGATGTTGTGGCCCGAAATTGATGGTGAAGTTGCGAACTGCAGCCTCGGCCATGACAGTCCTCCGCGATCAAGCGGGCTTTGGTTCCGTGCCGGAGCCGGCTTGTCCGCTTTCAGCCGCTCACGTCGTCGTCTGGATGATCAGCGTCAGGGTGCCGTCGCCGTCGATATTAGCTGCGACGACCTGCGTGGAATTAAGCCCGTTCGCCGCCAACGCCGATGCCGCCTGCGGCGATGCGTCGATCGAACTTTGCAGGATGCGCAAATCCTCGGCGCTGGTCTGGGTGACGACGGCCTCCGCCTGTGCCTTGATTTCAGGAGGCAGATCCTCCATCGCCACGATTGTCACAGCGGTGAAATTCTGGGCGGAGAAGGCTTGGTCAGGTGTAGCCTGGTCGGGAGTGGTCCCTTCGGGCGTGGCTTGCTCTGGCAGGGTTTGCGGGGCCGTCGGCGGGACAGGGGCAAGCTCTGGTGCCACGGATTGCGCATAGACCGGCGAGGCAAGGGCCAGCGCCGAAAGTGTGGCAATTGTCGTCGATAGGCGCATGGCCGTTCCTTCCGTTTGCTCAGCGGACGATCAATTCGGTGACGACAAAACCATCGTGTCGAAATATGGTTCCGTGACGAGGTGATGTCTTGCCGAAAGCCGTGATTGTCGCGGAAAGCAGGGCGCGAAATCCGGCGTTGCCTGTCTCAGGCAGCGGTGTGGCTGCGATCGGGCTGCGGCCAGCGCTGCAACGCCTCACGGCCCTGAGCGGTCAGTTCGTAGATCCCGCGATCGGTGCGCGCGAACCAGCGATACACATTGTGCAGCAGAATCTTGGGCGCGTTCGGCAGCTTGGGCTTCAAGTCACGCGGCCGCTTTGGGCCGTCGGCGAGTGCTGCGGCGCATGCCAGTGCCTGCTGGCGATAGGCGGTCATGATCGGCGCACGCGAGCCGCCGCCGGCGACAGGATCTCCCTGCCGACGCCGATGTTCGTCGATCAGCTTCGAGCGGCGCCGGGGGTCCCGACGCGGAGCCAATGCCGTCGGGCTGAGCAGCACCTGAACCTCGCCGTTCGGTCGCACGCCAAGCAGGCCAAAGCCGAGCCGACGGCAGAGATTGCGGTATCTCACATCGCTCTCACGGCCCTTGCCACGGGCCGACATGCATGCCGCTAGCCAGACCTCGTCGCTCGCCGCCATACGGTCGACGCCCTGGAGCACCAGTTCGAGGTTGAACTTCAGCTTCAGCTCGCAGATGACGACGATCGGCGGAGAGTCGGCACTCAGCGCCAGCAGATCGCAGCCGCCGATCTCGCCCTTGACCATAAATCCCAGGCCTTCCAGGAAGGTCTTGACCGGGCTGTAGAGTGAAGTTTCGAGCATGGGCCTTTGTCGGCTGCGAATCATCCCGCCGATCGGCGGTTCAGCGCGATGATCGCTCCTTGCCGTTGAACAGGAGGTAAACGACGGTCGAGCAAGTGGTCAGAGCCGTGCCATGGCCGCTTGCCAATTTGGTATGCTGGTATAATGTGTACCTAAGGTAGCATGCTCCGCGTAGCTGCGCTGTGCTGGACATCCGGGCGCCCGAGACATCGTCCATGGCATCGTCATTTGAGCGGCGGCTCCCCTGCGTTCTCTAATCCGCCAACCGGCGGCAATGTGCATACAAGTCAATGGGATGACGATCGGCAGGGCCATCGTTGGAATTCAGGAGTAACGGACACATGACAACGATTGCGCTGTTTGGTGCGGGCGGCAAAATGGGTTACCGTCTGTCGACCAATTTTCGCGGATCTCCCTATACGATACGCCATGTCGAGGTCAGCGACGCCGGCCGCGAGCGGCTTAAGTCGGGCCTCGGCATCGATGCCGTCAGCGCCGATGAGGCGCTTGATGGCGCCGATGTGGTGATCCTGGCGGTGCCGGACACGCATATCGGCAAGGTCGCGGCGAACATCGAGAGCAAGCTTGCATCAGGCACGATGGTCGTCGTGCTCGACGCCGCGGCACCTTTCGCCGGGCATTTGCCGAAGCGGCCGGACCTGACGTATTTCGTCACCCACCCGTGCCATCCGCCGATCTTCAACGACGAGACCGACATGGCGGCGAAGAAGGACTATTTCGGCGGCGTCAAGGCCAAGCAACACATGGTCAGCGCCTTGATGCAGGGACCCGAGGAGGATTTCGCCAAGGGTGAGGCGATCGCCAAGATCATCTGGGCCCCGGTCATGCGCTCGCATCGCGTCACCGTCGATCAGATGGCGCTGCTCGAGCCCGGCCTTTCGGAAACGGTATGCGCTTCGCTGCTCGTCGTCATGAAGGAGGCCGTTGACGAGGTGGTGGCGCGCGGGGTCGACAAGCAGGCGGCGCTCGACTTCCTGCTTGGTCATATGAACGTGCTTGGCGCCGTCATCTTCGGCGAGACCAAAGGCGTGTTCTCCGACGCCTGCAACAAGGCGATAGAGTTCGGCAAGCCGGTGCTGATGCGCGACGACTGGAAGCGGGTGTTCGAGCCGGAGGAGATTGCCGCGAGCATTCAGCGCATCACTTGAGGGCAGCGACGCGTTCTCCGGAACATGTCACCTGAAATTGTCATTGACTCATTATACCAGTTGGCTTAGCTGTTCGATGGATCGGACCGTCAAGCTTCGCAGCAGGAGTCAGGCGCTGGATGAGTGGAGGATAGGGGGAGCGATCCGTCGAAGTGAAGCCGGCCAAGGGCTTGTGAATATGACGCGACCCGCCGCCTACGACTAACCAAATCGAATGCATATAGCCTTGGGGACAAGGCACAGATTTTCAACGGGAGGAATACATGAAACTGACACGCAGAATGACGCTTGCGGCTTTTGCCGGCATGCTGGCGCTTGGCACCGCCGCACCCGCCTATGCGGCGGATTTGATCGCCATCATCACGCCCTCGCATGACAATCCGTTCTTCAAGGCGGAAGCTGTCGGCGCGGAGGCGAAGGCCAAGGAACTCGGCTACGAGGCGTTGGTGCTCGTCCATGACGACGACGCCAACAAGCAGTCCGAATTGATCGACACGGCGATTGGCCGCGGCGCCAAGGCGATCATCCTCGACAATGCCGGCGCCGACGCCACCGTCGCCGCGGTGCAGAAGGCCAAGGACGCAGGCGTTCCTTCCTTCCTGATCGATCGCGAGATCAATGCCACCGGCGTTGCCGTCGCGCAGATCGTCTCCAACAATTATCAGGGCGCCCAGCTCGGCGCGCAGGAATTCGTCAAGCTGATGGGCGAGAAGGGTAATTTCGTCGAGCTCGTCGGCAAGGAATCCGACACCAATGCCGGCATCCGCTCCAAGGGTTACCACGACGTCATCGACGACTATCCGGACCTGAAGATGGTGGCGCAGCAGTCGGCCAATTGGAGCCAGACCGAGGCCTATTCAAAGATGGAATCGATCCTCCAGGCCAATCCCGATATCAAGGGCGTGATCTCCGGCAACGACACGATGGCGATGGGCGCTCATGCGGCACTTGCCGCTGCCGGCCGCAAGGACGTCATCGTCGTCGGCTTCGACGGGTCGAACGACGTGCGCGACTCGATCACCTCCGGCGGCATCAAGGCGACAGTCCTGCAGCCGGCCTTCGCGCAGGCGCAGATGGCGGTCGAGCAGGCCAACGACTTCATCAAGAACAAGAAGTCTCCGGCCGAGGAAAAGCAATTGATGGATTGCGTCCTGGTCAATGGCGACAATGCCGCCAAGCTGGAGACGTTCGCGCTCACCAACTGAGCCGGCGTAACATGAAGCAGCAAGGGACGAGCCTCCGGTTCGTCCCTTGCTTCCATTTCGCCCTTGCCTCCATTTCTCTGGGTGCTCCTGACCGCCATGCCGAACGAGCCGACATGTTCAACACGCTGACCCGGCCGATCCTTGTCGCGTTGTTCCTCGCAGCAATAGGCAGCCTGACCGCCTGCAAGATCCTGCCGACGCCATCGGCGGAAAACGGCGGCACTGGCTCCGCATTCGATCCCGACAAGATGGTCGAGGACATCTGGGCGGCGAAAGTCATACCCTATCTGCAGCAGAAGGCCGGGCCGTTTGCCGAGGTTCACACCTTGGCCAAGACCGATCCCGCCGCTGCCGGCGCCAAATACGGCAACCCGAAGAAGCAGGCGAATTCGCCATGGACCTTCGCCGTTCGGATCGAGGGCAAGGTCGTGGCAGCCAACACACAGTCACGCGCGGCGACGATGGACGTCGATGCCGACGGCGACGGCAAGGCGGACGCGCGGGTGCAGATCGGACCCGCAATGCGCGGAACCGCGCTGCGCGACAGCCTCGACTTCATCCAGTTCAACGATTTCACCAACCAGATCGACTTCGCCCAGTTCGGCAAGGCTTTCAACGCCTATGCCGACAAGACCGTGCTTTCCAAGCTGCCGCGCGAGGCACTCGAGGGCCGCAGCGTCGAGGTACTTGGCGCCTATACGCCGGGCAGTGGCCAGGACCTGCCGCTGGTGACGCCGGCGGAGGCAAAGATCGGGCCGAAGTCATGAGCGGCGATCAAGATGTCATCCTGAAGCTGGAGGACGTCTCGAAAGTCTATTCCGGCACCGTCGCGGTCAAGCGGGCGAATTTCGAGGTGCGCAAAGGCGCGGTCAACGTGCTGGTCGGCGAAAACGGAGCCGGCAAATCGACGCTGATGAAGATCATCGCCGGCGTCGAGCAACCGACGCTCGGGCGCATCCTGCTGGACGGCGAGGAGGTTTCATTCTCGTCTTCCGGTGATGCCGTGAGCCGCGGCATCGGCATGGTTTTCCAGGAGCTGAATCTGTTCGGCAATCTGACTGTCGCCGAAAATATTTTCGCCACCCGCGAGATCACCAACCGCTTCCGCAAGATCGACCGCAAGGAGCAGGAGCGCCGTGCGGCGGAGTTCCTTGAATGCCTGGAAGCCGGCATCCGGCCCGACATGCTGGTCGAGGATCTGCGCATCGGCCAGCAGCAGTTGGTCGAGATCGCCAAGGCGGTTTCGCTCGATGCGCGCATCCTGATCATGGATGAACCGACCTCGGCGCTCAGCGCGGCGGAAGTCGAGATACTGTTCAAGGTGATTGCCGACCTCAAGGCACGCGGCGTGGCAATCGTCTACATCTCGCACCGGCTCGAGGAACTGATCCGCATCGGCGACACCATCACGGTGCTGCGCGACGGCCGCATCACCGGCCAGGCGGAGATGAAAGACGTCGACACCCAGTGGATCGTGCGGCAGATGATCGGCTCGGATGCCAAGGACTTCGCCAAGGCCGACGGCCATGTGCCGGGCGAGGAAATATTCCGCGCCGAGGACATCTGCCTGCCGCGCGTCACCGGCGGGCTTGCGGTCGATCACGTCTCGCTGTCGCTGCGCGCCGGCGAAATTCTCGGCATCTATGGCCTGATGGGCGCCGGACGCAGCGAGCTGTTCGACTGCATCATGGGCCGCCACGGCCATTCGACGGGCACGATATTCATTGCCGGCAAAAAAGTGCACGAGCGCGACACGACGCGGCGCATCCGGCGCGGCCTGGCGCTGATCCCCGAAGACCGCCAGCGCGAAGGGCTGGTGTCGATCCTCTCCGTCGCCAGCAATCTGACGCTGGCCAGCCTGTCGCGGTTCGTGCGCCTGTTCCACATTCGTGGTGCCGCCGAACGACAGGCGGTGACCCAGACGGTGCGCGAACTGGCGATCAAGGTCGCCGATCCGGCGCAGGAAGTCTCGTCGCTGTCAGGCGGCAACCAGCAGAAGGTGGTGATCGGCAAGGCGCTGCTCACCGGGCCGAAGGTGCTGTTGATGGACGAGCCCAGCCGCGGCATCGACGTCGGCGCCAAGGCCGACGTGTTCCGCACCATGCGCAAGCTGTCGCGCGACGGCCTGGGGATTCTGTTTGCCACCTCCGATCTCGACGAAGTGATGGCGTTGTCCGACCGCATCGCGGTGATGAGCAATGGAAAACTGACCGGCATGTTCGACCGCGCCGAGGCGACGGAGGCCGCACTCGTCGCTGCCTCCGCCTTCGGCCACGGACCGGTCCCGCACGGAGAGCAAGACGCATGACTGACATCCCAGCCAAGGCGGCGGTCAACTCCATGTCGGGCGGCTCGGTCCTGCTGACGCTGATGAAGGCGAGGACGTTCATCGCGCTGATCGCCGTGCTGTTATTCTTCTCGATAGCCGCCCCCAATTTCCTATCGGCCGCCAATCTTATCCTGATGTCGAAGCATGTGGCGCTGAACGCATTCCTCGCAATGGGCATGACCTTCGTCATCATCACCGGCGGCATCGACCTGTCGGTCGGCTCGATCGTCGGCCTGTGCGGCATGGTGGCCGGCTATCTCGTGCTCAACGGCATCGACCTGCAGGTCGGCTATACCATCTATTTCAACGTCTTCGAGATCGCGCTGATCACGCTTGCCGTCGGCATATTGATCGGCGCCGTCAACGGCTTGCTGATCACCAGGCTCAACGTTGCGCCGTTCATCGCCACGCTCGGCGTGCTCTATGTCGCGCGCGGCCTGGCGCTGCTGTCGTCCGACGGCCGTACTTTCCCCAATCTCGTCGGCAAGCCGGAGCTCGGCACCACCGGATTCGGCTTTCTCGGCGCCGGCCGGTTGCTCGGCCTGCCGGTCGCGCTCTGGATTTTGCTCGTCGTTGCGCTAGGGGCGGCCTATCTCGCCAAATACACCCCGCTCGGCCGCCACATCTTCGCGGTTGGTGGCAATGAACGGGCGGCGCGGATTTCGGGCGTCCGCGTCAATATGGTGAAGATGTTCGTCTACATGTTCTCCGGCTTCTGCGCGGCGATCGTCGGGCTGATCATCTCGTCGGAGCTGATGGCGTCGCATCCGGCGACCGGAGAGAGCTTCGAGCTCAACGCCATTGCCGCGGCGGTGCTCGGCGGCACCTCGATGTCGGGCGGTCGCGGCACGATCGGCGGCACCATTGTCGGCGCCTTCGTAATCGGCATTCTTTCGGACGGGCTGGTGATGATGGGAGTGAGTTCGTTCTGGCAGATGGTGATCAAGGGCCTCGTCATCATCGTCGCCGTCGTCGTCGACCAGGCACAGCGCCGGCTGCAGAGCCGTGCCACGCTGATGCAGATGGCAAAGGCCGGCTGACATGGCGGAACTGCGTGGAGCGCTGATCGGCTGCGGCTTCTTTGCCATCAACCAGATGCATGCCTGGCGCGATATAGAGGGCGCCTCGATCACCGCCATCTGCGACCGCGATCCGGACCGGCTACGGATCATTGGCGACCAGTTCGGGGTCGCACGGCGCTATACCGACGCGGCAGCGCTGTTTGCCGGCGAAAGGCTGGATTTCGTCGACATCGCCACCACGGCACCAAGCCACAGAATGCTCGTGGAGATGGCGGCGCAGCACGGCGTTCCGGCAATCTGCCAAAAACCGTTTGCGCCGACGCTTGCCGACGCCAAGGCGATGGTAAAGGCCTGTGCTGACGCCGGCGTGCCGCTGATGGTGCATGAGAATTTTCGCTGGCAGTCGCCGATCCAGGCGGTGCGTACCGTGCTCGACAGCGGCGAAATCGGCACCCCCTTTTTCGGACGGATCTCGTTCCGCTCTGCCTATGACGTGTTTTCCGGCCAGCCTTATCTGGCGACGGGAAAGCGCTTCATCATCGAGGATCTGGGTATCCACATCCTCGACATAGCCCGCTTCCTGCTGGGCGACGTCTCGACCGTCACTGCGCGAACGGCGCGCATCAATCCCGGCATTGCCGGGGAGGACGTTGCGACGATGCTGATGGACCACACGGGCGGAGCCACTTCCGTGGTCGACTGCAGCTACGCCAGCAGGCTCGCGACAGAGCCGTTCCCCGAGACGCTGATCGAGATCGACGGCAGCGACGGCACGATCCGGCTGGCGCAGGGCTACCGCCTCACCGTCACCGGCAGGAGCGGGACAGCTGTGAGCGACGTCTCGCCGCCGCTGCTGGCCTGGGCATCACGGCCGTGGCACAACATCCAGGAAAGCGTCGTCGCCATTCAAAAGCATTGGGTCGACTGCCTGACCAAGGGAACCGAGCCCGCGACCTCGGGCGCGGACAACCTCAAGACACTAGCGCTGGTCGAGGCTGCGTACGCTGGCGCCGCAAGCCGGGAGCCGGTGCAACTCGACGCCTTGCTGAAATGACAGCCGACGCCTTCCTCCTCTACGGCACACGTGCCGTTGAAGCCGAACCGGTCAAGCTGCGCGCCGGCGCGCTGACGGCGGACTTCGTCAACGGCAATCTGCGCACCATCCGGCATGGCGGCACCGAGGTTCTGCGCGCCGTCGCCTTCATCGTCAGGGATCGCGACTGGGGCACCTACGAGCCGGCGCTCACCGATTTAATCATCGACCAGGGCGATGACGCTTTCTTCGTCAGCTATTCGGCAGGTTGTTTCGGACCAGAGGGAAGCCGGCTCGACTTCCGTGCGACCATCAAGGGCTCGGCCGATGGCCAGCTGATCTTCGACGTGAGCGCTCTTCCCGACAACGATTTCGAGACCAATCGCTGCGGCTTCTGCATCCTGCATCCAATTGCCGGGCTGGCCGGCAGCCCGGTCACGGTCGAGCATACCGATGGCAGCGTGGTCGCGACGCGGCTTCCAGAGCTGATCGATGCCTGGCAGCCTTTCAAGGATCTGCGGGCGATCACCCATGAGATCCGGCCGGGCGTCACCGCCGAATGCCGGATGCAAGGCGACACGTTCGAGATGGAGGACCAGCGCAACTGGTCGGATGCCTCCTACAAGACCTATGTCCGGCCGCTCGCGCTGCCATGGCCCTACGTGCTGCCTGCCGGCAAGACCTTCCGCCAGACCACTAGTTTGCGGATAGAGGGTCGCGGGAAAGTGCCGGCCGCTGCGGCAATCGCGGACCCAGTTCGCGTCACGCTCGGCCAAGCCGGACCGGCGCTGCCGGATGTTGGCGTGATCATCTACCCGGATGAGGTCGAGGCGGCGCTGGGCAAGCTGCCGATGCTGTGCGAGCTTGGTCCGCAGCAATTGATGTTCCACTACGACCCGACGCGTGGCCATGGGCTCGACGCCTTGCGATCCTACGCCCGGCTCGCCGCCGCCTATCCGGTCCGGACAACGCTCGAATGTGTCATTGCCGGCGACGGCGATCTCGACGCCGAGCTTTCAGGCGTCGCCGACAGGGTGCGCCAGGCCGGGCTCAAGCTTTCGGCCATTGCCGTCTCGCCTTCGGTCGACCGGCAGTCGACGCCACCGGGCAGCGCGTGGCCGCACTGCCCGCCGCTCGAAGACGTCTACGCCGCGGCGCGGCGCTCCTTTCCCGACAGCCGCCTCGGCGGCGGCATGTTCAGCTATTTCACCGAACTCAATCGCAAGCGTGTGCCGGCCGACCCGCTCGATTTCGTCACGCATTGCACCTGCCCGATCGTGCACGCCGCCGACGATCTCAGCGTCATGCAATCGCTGGAAGCATTGCCTTTCATCACGGCGTCAGTACGAACGATCTTCGGAACAATACCTTATCGGGTCGGGCCGTCGACCATTGCCATGCGCCAGAACCCTTATGGCGGCGCGACCAAGGCCAATCCCGACAATCAGCGCATTGCCATGGCCGACCGCGACCCTCGCCATGCCGGGCTGTTCGGGGCCGCATGGACGATCGGCTATGCGGCGCGCGTCGCGCCGGCCGGGCTCGAAATGCTGACGCTCTGCAGCTTCACCGGACCACTCGGCGTGCTGGCCTCGTCGGGCGAACCTGTCAAAGAAGGTACACCCCGGCCGATTTTCCACGCGGTGAAAGGACTTTGCGATCTGGCCGGCCATGCGCATGTGGCGGCGACAACGACCGATGAGACGCGGGTGCTGGCACTGGCCGGCCACTCCCAGACAGGCAAGATCATCGTCTGGCTGGCGAACCTTACTCCGGACGACCTTCCAGTCGATGTTTCCGGGCTCGGTTCCGATCAGGGTTTTCTGAATATCTGGGATGGACGAACGTCACGCCAGATTCAGCGCGACGCGTCGGGCCGAGACCGTCTTGTCATGACGCCCTACGCAATCGTCCGGATTGGCTGAAGTCACGCCGGGGTTCATGAATCGCCGCAGTTCCGCAGCGGTTGCCCGTAGCCGCAGCACTTCCGCTGCCGACTTGTCACCGGACTTGCTTTCGAAACTCGCCTGGTGCCATTCCAGTTGTCTTGGAAAAAAGACGGCTGAACGAAGCGACGTCCTGATATCCCACCCGATAGCAGATTTCTGAGACGCTCAGTTTCGTTTCCTCAAGCATGGACCTTGCCAACTCCAGCCGCCTTTCCTGGATCCATTTTCCCGGCGTTGTCTGGAGCTCGTCGAAAAACCTGCGAGACAGGGTTCGCGAAGACATTGCCAATTCGGTTGCAAGAAATTTCAAATCGATTTCTGACATCTTGTCGTTCGAGAGCTCGCGCAGCTTGTTCTCGAATGGGCTGGCGTCGTTCGAAATTTTGTCGAGAAGAAATTCGTAGGGACTCTGGAATTTGCGCGGCGGAGGAAGAACCAGAAGTTTTCGAATGATCCGCTCTTCCTTCTCGAAGCCCAGATCGATCAGCAAAGCCCTGGCGAGTTCGAGTCCGGAAAACCCGCCTCCACATGTGTAAAGGCGGTCCTGGCGAATGAGCAGGCGGGAAGCGTCCCATCGCACTTGCGGAAACCGGCGGCTTGCCTCGTTCTTCAGCCACCAGGATATCGTTGCGCGCTTGCCGTCCAACAATCCCGAAGTGGCGAGCAGATAACACGCGCCGCAATGTGCTGCGATGATTGCGTCCTGCTGCTGCCCGAGCGCGATCAGCGGTTTTGAATGCTCACTCTCCTCGTCGAGCGAGCGCAGAAGCTCCGGAATCTCGACACCCGGCATGGCAATGAGAATCAGGACATCCATTTTCCGGGATGGTTGAGCCTTTGTCGGGAAGGAAATTCCGGTGCTCGATGCCGACGGCGCGCTCCTTGAAACGAACTCACAGGAGAGAACCTGCGAACGGCAGACGTCATTCACAAGCTGAAACATTTCCACGAGCGTCGAGACGACGGCCGAATAGAAATTCGACGGCAGCCAGATCACAACGTGGAGGCCCCTGTCAGCCATTGCGGTACTCCAGTATCGTTCTCGGATGGCAAGCCTAGCATAGTCTTTGCAAGAATTGCCAATCCCAGAACAAGCGCGGCGCCTCCAGGAGGGCCTATGCGGGCTTGCTGACGAAAGCGGGCCGCGGAAATCCATGGCTGGGAAGATGCAAATGCTGAAATCGTTGAATGAAAACACGCGGCACATACATCGGATTCAGACGCAATAGAAAACTGCGTCGGTCCGGGCTCAGGCTGATCTGTGGTCAGTCAGTAGGCCGAGAGCAAGGTGCCGGCCGCTGCGGTCGGGACCTTGCTCTTGATTTTCAGCTGCCGGAGTTCATCACGTAAAGCGCACGCGAGCGTTCGAGGTGCTTGATCATCGCCTTCTCGGCGCCATCCGCATCCTTGGCCTCGATGCGTCCGATGATCTCTTCGTGCTCGGTCAGCGTGAACTTTTCCTTGCCGGTCCAGATCAGCATTTCGGTGTGGTATTCCTTTAGCCAGCCAAGCATTGCCTCGCTGACGGCGACATAGATCGGGTTGCCGGATATTGCCGCGATCTGGGTGTGGAATTTCATGTCGGCGGATATAAAGGCTTCCGAGTCGCCACGATGGCTGCGCTGCTCGGCAACCGTTGCGCGCAACCGCTGCACGTCCTCGGCGGTTGCCTTCTCTGCGGCTTCCCTGACCATGCCGCGCTCGAAGAAGATACGCGCGTTCTTGAGGTGCTCCAGCGTGTCCTTCGACGACGACAGGATGATCTTGGCGGCGCCGTCGACCTGTTTGATGATCGACTTGGCGGTCAGCTGCAGCACTTTCGCCCGCTCGCCATGCGAGATCGCGACGAGGCCCATATTGCTCAACGCCTGCATTGCCTCGCGGATCGCCGGCCTGCCGACCTCGAAGCGCTCCATCAATTCGCGCTCCGACGGCATGTCGTCACCCGGCAGCAATTCGCCGCTGGTGATCAGGCGCTTCAGTCTCAAGAATACTTCGTCGGAAAGCTTGCGCCGGACGATCGGCTCCGAACGGTTCATCGTCGCGAATCACTCCTTTGACCGGCCCCTATCTAGCATTTCCGCCGTGAATTCCGGAACGCCTGCTGCCGGCTCGCCCTTACCGCCAAGCCGGATAGGGCTTGCAAAGCTTATGTACTCATTATACCAGATTTCAAGGGCCAAGGAACCTTTTTCGAACCACCCGGCAGGCCGCGCGAATATGATTGTTCTCACCTATCGCATCGAAACGCCGGGCAATATCGAGGCGCTGGCGGCCAAGATCGCAAGCGACCAGTCGACCGGAACCTTCGTCGCGCTGGCCGGCGAGACCGAAGAGCTCAAGGCCAGGGTCGCAGCGCGAGTCCTGGCGATACGGCATCTGCCGGATGCGGATCGGCCGTCTCTTCCCGAAACCGGTCCCGAAGCGCGCAACGGCCCGGTCAAGCGCGCCGACGTCGACATCGCGTTTCCGCTGGACGCCATCGGTACCGACCTGTCGGCGTTGATGACCATCACCATCGGCGGCACCTTTTCGATCAAGGGCCTGTCCGGTATCCGGGTCGTCGACATGAGGCTACCAGAGGAGTACCGGCGCGCGCATCCGGGCCCGCAATTCGGCGTCACGGGCAGCCGCAGGCTGACCGGTGTCGCGGATCGTCCGATCATCGGGACCATCGTCAAGCCGGCGCTGGGGCTCCGCCCGCCCGAGACGGCCGCAATGGTGCAAGAGCTGATTGCGGCCGGCGTCGACTTCATCAAGGACGACGAGAAGCTGATGAGCCCGGCCTATTCGCCGCTGTCGGAGCGGGTGAGGGCAATCATGCCGCTGATCCTCGACCACGAGCAGAAGACCGGTAAGAAGGTCATGTATGCCTTCGGCATTTCACATGCCGATCCCGACGAGATGATGCGAAACCACGATCTGGTGGCAAAGGCCGGCGGCAATTGCGCGGTGGTCAATATCAATTCGATCGGTTTCGGCGGCATGGCTTACCTTCGAAAACGCTCCAGCCTTGTGCTCCATGCCCACCGCAATGGCTGGGACATTCTCACCCGTCATCCCGGCCTTGGCATGGATTTCAAGGTCTGGCAGCAGTTCTGGCGTCTGCTCGGCGTCGACCAGTTCCAGATCAACGGCATCGCCTCAAAATACTGGGAACCCGACTGGTCCTTCGTCGAATCCTTCAAGGCGGTGACCACGCCGATCTTTTCGCCGGCCGATTGCGCATTGCCGGTCGCCGGCTCCGGCCAGTGGGGCGGGCAGGCGCCTGAAACCTTCCAGCGAACCGGCCGGACGGTCGATCTTCTCTATCTCTGCGGCGGTGGCATCGTCAGCCACCCGGACGGGCCGGGCGCCGGCGTGCGCGCCGTGCAGCAGGCCTGGCAGGCGGCGGTCCAGGACATTTCGTTGGCGGATTATGCCTTGAGCCATGTCGAGCTGGCGCGGTCGATCGAGAAGTTCGGCGGCGGCGAGGCGGCCTGACGCCATGCAAAACCTGCTTCTGAGTTACTATGGCGACGACCTGACCGGCTCGACCGACGTTATGGAGGCGCTCGAGCTCGGCGGCGTGCCGACCGTCCTGTTCATGCGCCAGCCGGACGAAGCGCTGCTTTCGCAATTTGCGCATTGCCGCGCCCTTGGGCTGGCCGGCACCAGCCGCAGCGAGACGCCGCAGTGGATGGACACGCATCTGCGAGATGCCTTCGCCTGGCTGAAGACCGTCAACGCCGAGATCTGCCACTACAAGGTCTGCTCGACCTTCGATTCCAGCCCGGCAATCGGCAGCATCGGCCGGGCGATCGAAATCGGCCGCTCGGTTTTCCGGCAAGACGGCGTGCCGCTGGTGGTCGGCGCGCCGCAGCTGAAGCGCTACACCGCCTTCGGTCATCTGTTCGCGGCCTATCGCGAAAAATATTTCCGCATCGACCGCCATCCCGTGATGAGCCGCCATCCGACCACGCCGATGGACGAATCCGACCTGCTGATCCATCTGTCGCGCCAGACCAGCCTCGCCTCGGGCCTGGTCGACCTGGCGACGCTGCAGTCCGCGTCGCGGTCGAAAGCATTCGACCGGCTTGTGGAGAATGGCTCAGGTATCGTGCTTGTCGATGTCGATAGCCTGGAAACCCAGGCACTTGCCGGCAAGGAGATTTGGCGCGCTCGCAAGCCGGGCGGTTATTTCGTCGTCGGCTCTTCAGGCATCGAATATGCCTTGCTGGTCGAATGGGCATCGAACCGGATCGTGGATACCAAATCCGCCTTTTCGCCGCCGGGCGCTGCCGACAGGATCGCCGTGGTCTCGGGGAGCTGCTCGCCGACGACGGAACGACAGATCCGTCATGCTCTGGCCGACGGCTTCGACGGGATCGAGCTCGACCCAGTCCAACTGGTTTCTGAGGCTTCGAACGACGCGATTGCGCGCGCGGTGGCAACCGGCCGCTCCAGCCTACGGGCCGGGCGCAGCGTCGTCCTCTACACCGCGCTCGGGCCTGCGGCCGACCGCGGTGCAGAAATCGATCTCCGGGAAGGCGCCCGCCATAAGCTCGGCTACGGCCTTGGCGAGGTTCTCCGCGAACTGACGCTTCAAGAGAAGCTACTGCGCGTGGTCATCGCCGGCGGCGACACGTCGAGCCATGCACTTGGCCAGATGGGCGTAGACGCGCTGACTGTGCGAATGCCGCTGCCGGCATCGCCGGGCTCGCCACTTTGTGTGGCGCATTCAAGCATTAAGGCGATCGATGGGCTGGAAATTGCCCTCAAGGGTGGGCAGGTCGGAACCGACCGCTATTTCTCCGCTATTCGCGATGGGGTCGGCGGTTGAGAGCGGGGAATGTCAGGTCAAATCGGTGATGCTCGATCGGGATCGAGGATACTAGCCGGCAAACCAGAAATCTCAGGCGTTCAGATCAGCGGCAATGCCACTCATCACGCTATCTGCCCATTGTCCTGCCTGGATGATACTGACGGGCGTAGGCGACACAGGCGTCTACCGTGCTGACACAGAGCGCATCGCGGTTGTTCGGCAGGTTGTTGTCGCCGGCGTAGGCAACCTCGGCAACATGACCGTCAACCATTCGAATTTGCGTGTTGCAATAGCCGCCGGGGGCGACGTTGACGGAACCCCCCAGCGCCGGGACGGGGCCAATGGCGACGGTCGGAACGACAATGTTGAGATTGCCGCGTTGAACGACGCGCTGATAGGTCCAGATCTGGCCGGATTTGCCGACATCGGCAGTGGCGGTAGGAAAGCCGGCGCACATTCGAACGTCCGCCTCGCTAAGGCCGACCATCTCCCTGCGGGCTGCCGCCGCCGTGGCGTCTTCCTTCGCAGTGCTCGACGTGTCGTCGGGCATGACGCAGGAAGACAGGATGGCGGCGCTTGCCGATAGAAGGAGAAGGGCAAGCTTTCGGGTGTGGAAAGATGTCATACCAACTTCGGATTGCACGGGAGGCCCGAATGCAAACCTAGGAAGTGGGCCAATCGAGTCAACCGGCAGAAAATTCACGAAGTCGTTGGTCCGCCATTCCGCCGCACGCATCTGCTGGAAGAGGTTAGGCTGCCGCCGTGACCCTCGCGCCCTATCTTCCGCCTGGGCATCGGATTTCCAAATCCGACCCCTTCTTGTCAGATGTACTGGCGCACGGTGCTGTGACTTTGGTTCGGCCGACGGTGTGCTAGTTTCCAGCCAATTGCTCCGGAGACGTCATGCCTATCAAGCTGCAAGAAATCGCCCTCGCTCTTCTGCTGTTGGTTGCCGGAACTGGGTTCGGTCATGCGGAGACGGCCCAGCGGCCGCCGCCCACAGGCGGGGTTCTCTCGCTCCTGCCACCGCCGCAGACTTCCGATCATTCGATCGTCATTGCCGGACGCACGCTCGATTACGAGGCCAAGGCCGGCACGCTGTCATTGCCGTCCGGCAAAGGCGATATCACCGCCGAGATTTTCTATGTCGCCTATGCTCTGCACGCAGGGAAAGAAACGGGACCGGATCCGCGTCGCCCGATCACCTTCGTGTTCAATGGCGGTCCGGGAGCAGCTTCCGCCTATCTCCATCTCGGCGCGCTCGGTCCGCGGGTTCTGGCGACAGCGGCCGATGGAAGTTTCCTGCCGTCGCCGCAGAGGCTGTTCGATAACCCCGACACCTGGCTCGACATGACCGACCTGGTCTTTGTGGACCCTGTCGGAACCGGTTACAGCCGTGAAGCGCCCGGCACGGAAGCACACAGCTTCTGGGGCGTCAGCCAGGACGCCGCGTCGATAGGCGCGTTTATCCGACTCTATCTGGCGCAGACGAACCGTACGGCATCGCCTGTCTTCCTGGCTGGCGAAAGCTATGGCGGCTTTCGAGCAGCATTGCTCGCCAGGAAGCTTCAGGAAGACATCGGCATCAGCCCGAGTGGTGTCGTGCTGATTTCGCCGGCGCTCGAATTCACGCTGGTGCGCCCGGACGAGTTCCAGCCGCTCCACTGGGCGCTGGAACTGCCGTCGCTGGCGGCAGTGCGCCTACACAGCGAAGGCGTTTCCGGCCCGGCCCTGCAGGAGCGGCTGGCGGAAGTCGAACGCTATGCGCTCGGCGATTATCTGGCCGCGCTGGCCGGTGGGCTGGAGCAGGGTGGACGCCTGGCGAGCCAGCGTGTCGCCGCAATCACCGGTCTGCCGCTCGATCTCGTCCAGCGGCACTTTGCACGCATTCCCATAGGGCTGTTCGCCAAGGAGTTTGCACGGGCAAAGGGCAATGTTCTCAGCGCCTATGACGGCAACATCGCGACAGCGGACGTGGCGCCAGAGAGCCTGGGAGTCGAGGGTCCCGATCCGGTGCTCGACCGAAGCGTGCCGGCGCTCACCTCCGCTTTCGTCGGCTATGTGCGTGATGAATTGAACTTCCGCACGGATATCAGCTATCGGCTTCTCAACCGTGAAGTCAGCGGCAATTGGGACTATGGGACGAGCGCGACGCGTCAGGGCTATGCGGGTGTCATGGACGACCTTCAACAGGCGCGCGTGCTAAACCCCAGCCTCGGCGTGCTGATCGTCAACGGCTACAGCGACCTGGTGACGCCGTACATGGGCTCGCGCTACCTGCTTGGTCAAATTCCTTCGCTTGCCGGCGCAAAGCCCATTCGCACCGAGGTGCTGGAGGGCGGGCACATGATGTATCTGAGGCCGGATGGACGGGCGGCACTGAAGCAGGCCGCGTCCGAGCTTTACCGAACGACGCAATGAGACGGTTTGCCCAAAAAAGCGCCGGATACGCTGTTCGCCCTCTCATCAGGCCCTAGTTCCATCGCGATTGATCGGTTACACACCTAGGATGGCGTCTTTCAGCGACGTTCGACAACGGATTAGCCGGCTCTCCAGAATCGCGCCACTGGTGCGGCGTGCTGCCGAGCGGGCCATTCGGAACACCAAGCCACACAGGCTGACAAGCCTTGTTGACCGTTGGAATGCGCTGTCGCTGGCAACGCAGTTCCTGCTCGCGGGCGGTCTATTTTCCCTGTCAGCCATGGTGGTGGTCGGGATTTCCGTCACGAATCATATAGAAACCGTGGTCACGCAGAATTCGGCTTCCGCAACGGCTCTTTACGTGGACAGCGTCATCGCGCCGCTGCTTCCGGATATGCGCAAGAGCGAAGTGCTCGACGAGAGCGTCGCCCACGCGCTCGATGAAACGCTGGGACAAGGGGCACTCGGCACAAGGCTCGAATCCTTCAAGCTCTGGCGTCGCGACGGAACCATCCTGTATTCGACCGACAAGACATTGATCGGCAAGCGCTTTGAACCCAGCGACAATCTCCGGGCGGCATTCGCAGGCCAAATGGTCTCGGAGTTCGACAAGCTGGACGATTCGGACAGCGAGGCCGAAAGGGCCAGCGGCTTGCATCTTCTCGAGATCTACAATCCGGTGCTGCAGCCATGGTCGGGGGAAGTGGTGGCCGTTTCAGAATTCTACGAGGTCGCCACTGATTTTGAAAGAAACCTGCATCAGGCACTCATTCGAACCTGGCTGGACGTTGCCGCCGTCACAGCGGCCTTCTTTCTCGGGCTGTCGGCAATCGTGTTCCGTGGCAGCCGCATGATCAGTTCGCAGAGCCGCTCGTTGAAGCAGCGCATTGCCGAGCTTTCCGATCTGCTTGCGCAAAACAGACTGTTGAGGCTGCGGGTGCAGCGTGCCTCGCAGCGTGCCACCGCACTTAACGAACGCTATCTCAGGCGCATCGGTGCGGACTTGCACGATGGCCCGGCGCAATTGGTTGCTCTCGCGGCGCTGGGGATCGACAGCCCCGTCATTGCCGATCCCGCTACGTCGCAATCGAAGCGTGCACAGGAATTGCTGGCCATCAAAGCACATCTGGACGATGCCATGCGCGAGATCAGGAGCATCAGCAAGGGCCTTGTCCTGCCGCATATCGAGCATGCCGAACTGGGTGAAATTCTCCAGCTTGCCGTACGGGCGCACGAAGAACGAACCGGCGTCAAAGTGATGCTATCGATGACCGGCGGCCATGCGCCATTGTCGCCGGCGGCCAAGATCTGCATCTTCCGCTTCGTCCAGGAGGCGCTGAACAATGGATTCCGTCATGCCGGAGGTGAAGGTCAGTCGGTCGAGAAACATTTCGACGGCGAGCGCGTTTGTATCGAAGTGGCCGACGCCGGCGCCGGCTTTGACCCGCAAATCGTGCGTCCCGAGAGGCTGGGACTCGTAGGGCTGCGCGAGCGTGTGGAAAGCCTCGGGGGCCAGTTTACCGTGACTTCCTCACAGAGTGGCACAGTCGTAAGAATGGCCCTCAACATCGTTGAAATGGGGCAGACATGACAGTAGCCATCAAGCTCGCCATCGTCGACGACCACCCGCTGTTCAGGGAAGGCGTTGTGCGCACGCTCGATCAGATCGGCGGGTTCGAGATCGTCGGTGAAGGAAGCAGCAGAGACGATGCCCTGCGGATAATCGAAGACCAGCGGCCCGACATTCTGCTGATGGACATATCGGTTCCTGGAGGTGGCCTTGGCGTGATCGGACCGGCCCTTGAGCGGCATCCGGCACTGAAAATTGTGATGCTGACCGTTTCGGAAGAAAACCAGCACGTGATGACCGCGTTGCAGAGCGGGGCAAGGGGCTATGTTCTGAAGGGGGTCGGGTCGAGGACGTTGGCTGCGATCCTGCGCACGGTAGCGTCGGGCGAACGATATGTCTGTCCACAATTGTCGGCGCGCCTGTTGGCCGATCTCTCGGCTCAATCAAAAGAGCCGGCGAAAGCTGACGGACTTGCCGACCTCACCAGCCGCGAAAGGGAGATCCTGACGCTGGTTGCCGCGGGACTGAGCAACAAGCGGATCGGGCTTCGGCTGAACCTCCATGAAAAGACGATAAAGCACCACATGACGCGAATCCTGGCCAAGCTCAACGTCAGCAACAGGACCGAAGCTGCCATGACCTTGCGCGACGCGACTGAGCGCCGCCATCCGCCTGTTCGCGATCATGCTTGAGCCGAAATTGCCGCACTGCGCTGCCATGTGAACTGGCCCTCAGTTGATCATTCCAAGCAACCTGTCCCGATCGGAACGCGTCGCCAGGCGCCGAATGATGATGCGGCCCTCGGCATCCCGCATTTCATATTGGTCGCTGTCGATGCGTTCGCTGAGTCCGTTCGAATGCACCACGCCAATGCTCGGGCCGCTCACCTCGACCCGGTCTCCTGTGGATGCGTTGACAAAGAGTTTTGGCTTGCTATCGGGGTTTACCGCAGGGGCGGGATCAGGGAGATTGTCGTCCTGCGACTTTGCTTTGCCCTTGCCGGCACCAGCGTTCGAGTTCGAATTGCCGGAGTTTCCACCCGAATTGCCCGAATTGCCGTTCCCATTCCCGTTCCCGTTCCCGCCATTGCCGTTCCCGCCATCTTTGGCCCAGGCAGCCTGCGGGCCGAGCGGCTGCGATGATCCATCGAACACGACGCGATAGGGGCTTACGACGAGAATGAAGGTCAAGACGACTACAGAAATGCCGACACGACGTCCTCGTGAAGATCCGGTCCTTCGTTTCCGGGTCGTCATCAATGAACTTGCCAGTCGCATGTCGGAACTCCCCTTAATCATACGGCTCTGTCGTACTGCCTCCTGTTCGAATTCGTGTGATGCTTAAAACAATGGTTTGCGTCCGGAACGTCAAGGCCCACCAGTCCCACGATGGTAACTGGTGGGTCTCGCTAGCGCAGGAAGGGACTATTTACTGCGCAAGCCTTTTGCCTTCCCGTGGTTGCGTCTCTCCGCGATAGCGCCGAGTTCCCACTGTCAGCCAACAATAAATCCAATGGCCGCGACCCCGAAACACAGGCCAAATAACGGAAAAAGCAGCCAACGTGCCTGGTGAATGCTCGGGTCCATGGCGGCCTCCTATAACAGTCGGCATCGCAACGGGGCTCCTCGGAACTCAGTTCCTGAAACTCTCGCATTTCGGGCTTTTGCGATAGCAGCCTCGGACCAAAGTTTGGCTGTGCGGGTCCTTGGTCGATAGGCCTACAGACTGAAGTCCCTATGCCAGGAGCCACCCTGCATTCGGCGACCTTTGTGTCCAACTGGCAGCTGCGATCCACCGCCCCAGTTGTGTGCGTCAAGTTCTGCAAAATGGCGTGGCATTGCGGTGACATCGGCGTGTCCGCCGCGCAGCCCCCGTGTTTAGCGGAGCGGCGGACACATGACGGTGCTCAGGCGGCCAAGGCCCTCAGGCTCTCCTTCTTGTGCTCGCGCAGATGATCCATGTTGAGGTAGCGGGTCGCCTCGAGCCAGTTCTCGTGGATCTCCACCGCCAGCGCCCGAACCAGCCGCAGACAGCTCCGCGGGTTGGGGAAGATGCGAACGACCAGGGTGCGCCGCTTGATCTCCTGGTTCAGCCGCTCCAGCATGTTCGTCGACT